>DATMND010000058.1:0-8379 GCA_035569235.1 Acetobacteraceae bacterium
GATGCTGTCGGCGCGACGAAACTGTGCTACCTTCTGGCCGTCATGAACGATCCTCATCCGCACCTGCACGCGATCCTGCGACTGGTCGATGCCGATGGCGCCACGCAGCAACTGGCGATGGAGGTCATCGCGGAACCCCGAGAGCGGCGTGACGGAATGATCCGACGCCTGCGCGAACTCTATTGCGCCGGGCTGGCACGTGCCGGCCAATCACGCCAGATCGTTGGCAGGATGGGTGACGCACTGGAGGCAAGGCTGCGCGATCGGGTGGCGGAAATCGAGGTGCGCGGCGGCGGCACCGTTGGTACCGCCTGACCCCACGATGCCGTCGAGGTTCGGCCCGGGGGTGCCGGTGCGGGTTGTCTGTCAGCTCCGGCCACGAACTGAATGGCCCGAGGGAATCAGCGATCCAAGGCGACCGAACAGGTAGCCCAGCGCGAATACGATCAATGCGGCGGTGATCGGCTGGGCGCGGATCACATCCCGCACCTCACCCACGCCACCCTTGGCCGCGCAGGCAGCATGCTGAACCTGCCCCGCAGCGCCCTGAATCCCGCCTGCCACGATTTGCGCTGCTCCCCCGATCGAGTCCTGGATGCCGCCACCGACTGAGTCGCTCATGATACCCCCTATGCCAGGCGCGACACCTTGGCGGCTCGCAGGTCTGTTCCAAGTCAACTATGCGGCAGCGATCTGCCGCTGGGTCTGGTCGGGTCTGCCCGGTCACGCGCCTGCGCCAGGGGGCGGTTGCTTGGGTGATATGCCCCAGTCATCGCGTCGCGGGTGGGGGAAATCACCCACATTTGCCGCGATTCGTAATGAAAAACCGATACTTATCAGGAGTTTACCGAGGAAAGCGCGTTGGCACGGCTCTTGCTCCCTCGCATCGGAGAAACGTCGCGACGTAGCGCGGCACAATCAGGGTCGGAATCCATCGCATGCCACGCGAACTCTTCGTTGCTTATTTCCGGGTCGGCATAGGCCGGCAGGGACGCTCTGAACTAGGCCTGGAAGCTCAGCACAGGGCCGTCGCCGACTATCTGGACGCCGGGGAGCGAGAATTGGTCGGTGAATACACTGAGGTCGAGCGTGGTCAGCGATGCGATCGGCCGGAGCTTGCCCGCGCGCTGGAGACGTGCCGTCGGCAAAAGGCCACGCTGATCATCGCCAGGCTCGACAGACTGGCGCGGAATGCCAGCGCCCTGTTTCCGATTTTCGAACGCATGGTCGATTGTGAGGTTGTCTTCTGTGATCCGCCCCAGGCGACTGCCGGGCGGCCCAGGAAGCTTCTCACCACGCAGATGGCGGACGCAGACGAGATTGAAGAAGACCTGGCCGGCCAGCGGCGACGCGCAGCATCTGGGACGGCGGGGGTGCCCGGCAAAGGCGTCGGCTGGGCGGAACTGGCTCTCAATGATCATGGGCAGCCAGCCAGGCGGACCGACATGGTCGCCCGCAGGCTTGCCGATCAACGTGCGGCAAAGACCTTGCCGATCGTCCGCGAGCTTCAGGAATCCGGCATTGGCACGCTGCAAGGCATGGCAGACGCGTTGAATGCCCGCGGCATACCCACGGCACGTGGGGCGCGATGGTATCCGACCACTGTCAAAAACCTGTTGGGACGCGACGTTCAGGGCTCACAACAGGTCGCGGCATAGCTCGACTGCTTCCGGCCGCTCGATAGACGCGGGCAGCGCAACGTTAGCCCTGTAAAACTGGTTCGTTGAGCCTGCACAGCGCTCGCCATCGGACTATTTGCACATCGGGCAGTGACGGCGCCGCCACTGCCGGGCCGCGTCTGCTGTCACGTCTCGCGTCTCGACGAGCGAGCGCCCGAGACCCCAACCGACGTCATCGCCCGGTCGAAACAGCTGAACTTACCGTGTATGGTCTGTCTCTCGGTGTTCGCGTGGGCCCTTTGGGATCGCGCGACATATGGCGGCCTGCAGGAGAGCGGCAATGAAGTTCTTGATTGGAATTGTCGGCGCGATGGCTCTCGCCGTCGGGCACGGCGCGGCAGCGAAGGAGTATTTCATAGGCGGCCAGTTGCATGAGCGCGACATGCAGATCTTCGCCAATTATCTGATCGGCCCGGAATTGACGCCTATGGCGCCAGACATGCCCACAGGCGCCGACGTCATCCATCTCGAAGCAGATATTCACGCGACCGGCTACAGCGTCCATGGTTATCCGGATGGCGGATGGATCCCGTACCTGACGGTGCAATACACGCTGCAAAAGCTGGATACGAGCTGGAAGGCCACCGGCGATCTCAGGCCGATGACCGCGAAGGATGGCCCGCACTATGGCTACAACATCAAGATGAATGGGCCGGGACACTATCATTTGGTCTTGCGCATCAGCCCGCCCGAGGGGAACGGCTTCCTCCGTCATACGGACATGCTGACCGGAGTGCCCGACTGGTGGAAGCCGTTCAGCGTCGCCTTCGAGTTCATATACCCGCAAGAGTGATCACGGCCGGCGGGGTGCCACTCGCTGGTCTGCTGCGTCGCGGCGCGTCTGGCCTGGATGCGCGCGCAACGCCATCGCTGGGGCTATTCCGCATCACGGCCAACGTCGGGACGAGCAGCTTGGCACCCCCCGATACGCCATGTTGCCGTTGGAAATCATGTTCGGGGTCGCCCTTGGCACTTGCCATGCTGACCGAGACGTCGTATTGCGAATGAGTTTGCGAATGATTCGCATATAGGTGCCGCGTGAAACCCAGATCGCCCCGGCCGCTCCGACCCGACTTCAGACATGGCCTCGCCTTCCGGCGTCCGCAGGTGCCGGTCCGCGCTCTTGCCTGGCTGGTAGCCATGTCTGCACTGCTTCACTCCGCCCCGGTGCACGCCCAAAACCCAAGCTTCTCGATCTCGATTCACGACAATGCGTTTGATCCGCCCGAACTCATCGTGCCCGCCGGACAGAAGATCGAGCTGCATGTCACGAACGAACGTGCGGCTGCGTCGGAATTCGAAAGTGCCGAGCTGCGCCGGGAAAAGGTCGTCACGCCTGGCCAGCAGATCACGGTCTATGTCGGCCCTCTCCGGCCCGGCACCTATGAGTTCTTCGATGACTTCAATCCGCAGACCCGCGGCCACCTCATCGCACGCTGAGGCCCAATGCTCGCCGTCGCAATCATCGTTTTCCGCGAGGTGCTGGAAGCGGCACTCATCGTCAGCATCGTCATGGCCGCTTCGGTAGGTGTGGCAGGCCGCACACTTTGGGTCGCCGGTGGCATCGGTGCCGGTGTATGCGGCGCCGGCCTTGTCGCCATATTCGCCGCCAGCATAGCCGATGCGTTCCAGGGTTCCGGCCAGGAGGTTCTCAACGCCGGCGTCCTTTTGCTCGCCGTCTGCATGCTAGGCTGGCACAACCTTTGGATGGCGCGTCATGCACGCCAAATGGCCGATGAGGCGAAGGACATCGGCCGTCAGGTTGCTGCCGGAACCAGGTCGCTCGCAGCTCTCGCACTGATCGCCGGCGTTGCGGTATTGCGCGAGGGGTCGGAGATCGTGCTCTTCGTCTACAGTGTCGCCGCCTCGTCCCATGATGGCCCCCTCGTCATGCTTGCCGGCGGACTGATCGGCTTGGCGGGAGGAATAGTCGTCGGGGTCATCCTCTACTACGGACTGCTGCGCATCCCCGTGCATCGGCTGTTCGCCGTCACCGGTTGGATGGTGTTGCTGCTCGCTGCCGGTCTGGCCGCCCAGGCGGCTGGATTTCTGGTGCAAGCTGACCTTTTGCCGCCGCTCGGTGACCAGATCTGGAACACGTCGTTCCTCCTGTCGGAGGAGAGCCTTGTGGGCAAGACACTCCACACGCTGGTCGGCTACGTCGCGCGCCCGGCAGGCATACAGATCATCGCCTATGTATTCGTCCTGCTTGCGATCGGGCTGCCCATGCGGGCCATGGCGCGCGGCCGTGTTCGGCGTAGGAAACTGCTGGTCGCCGGTGCTGCAGGTTTTGTCGCGCTGATCCCGGCGTATCCGGCGCGAGCAGAGCTGCAGGTGCGAATGCCGGAGGTCGAGTATCGCGAACTGGAATTCGAGCACAATGGCTTTTTCAGCTTCGACAAGAACCCCACATTAGGTGGTCAGCAAAGCTACACGAACTCTATCGGTTACGGAGTTACGCCGTGGTGGAAGGTCGAAATCGAAGGTGAGTCAAATTCCGTGCCTGACAGCAGCGTTCATTACACGGCCACCACAATGGAGAACATCTTCCAGATCACAGAACCGGGCCAGTATTTCTTCAATCTGGGCTTCTTTGCCGAGTATTCTCAGTCGGCGCTGAACGGAGAGCCCAACAGCTTCACCCTGGGGCCGATCGTCCAGAAGGAGCTGTACGATGTGCTGGGCGTAGACAGTCTTCACACGCTGAACGTATTCTTTGATCACGACGTCGGCCACAACGCCACTCATGCGACGGGTCTGCAGGTCGCGTGGCAATCACGGCTGCTGTTGAATCCATTTATCGATCCAGCCGTGGAGTACTATGGGTTCATCGATGATCTGGGCGAAGCCGGCAAGTTCTCGCAGCAGCAGCATTTCATCGGTCCTGTGGCGGTCGGCGCGATCAGCTTCGCACCTTATGGCAAGCTGAAGTACGAGGTCGGCTATATGTTCGGCATGACGGAGGCTTCTCCCCGCGGGGCGATCCGCTGGAAAGTCGAGTATGAAATCGCGTTCTGATCCGACAGCTGAGACTGCGTCCTCATACCATCGCCCAGTGGAAGCGACTGCGCGTTCTCTGAATCATCATTGCCGGCAAATGCGCCGGCGAGGATCTATCGGCATGAAATATGCGATTGCTTTGATATGAACCGTCATCGGCCTTGATGGTTCTCGAGATCCAGCACCATCGCGCGGATCTGCATGTCCGCGGGGTGCAGCCCGGCCAGCTCGCGTGCGTAGCGCAGTGCCGTGCTCAGATCTCCGCTGTCGCGCGCGATCGAGACGAGGGCGACGAGCACGTCGGTGTCGGCCGGATGCTGTCGATGTGTGCGTTCGAGCAACGTCATTGCCTGATCGGTCGCGCCGGTGGAGTTTAGCGCAATGGCATAGACATAGGCGTAGCGTACGTTGTCAGGAGCCAATTCGCTGGCCTGCCGCAACTGGGCCAGCGCCCCGGCGTAGTTGTGCTGTCGCACCAGCAGCAGGCCAAGAGAATGCCGCACATCGGCGTTGTTCGGTTCGACGACCAGGGCCTTGCGCAGCAGATCGGCGCCTTGCTGGTCCTGCCCGCGCATCCGATCAAGATCGGCCAGATTCGCCAGCGCCGGAACGAAAGCGGGATCGAGCCGCAATGCCGTGCGGTACTCCGTTTCAGCCTCGGCGGGAAGCTGACGCCGCAGGTCCAGCAGGCCGATATTGAGATGTGCCTCGGGACGATCGGCGTCGACCATCTCGGCGGCAACCAGTTCGCGATACGCACCATCAAACGCAGTCCGCTGGTCAGCTGTCATGGTGTTCGGATCGACGCCCGAGAGCGCGCGCGCCGTTTCCACACGCACCGCACGGACCGGGTCACTCAAAAGAGGGGCGACTGCTTGAACCACGGTTCGCGACGGCGAGGGTGGCAATGCGCGCGGCACTGCGGACCGAACCAGCGCACTGGGATCGGCAATCGCAGCCTTGATCGCGGCTTCGGACGCAGGCGTGGCGTAGCGCGGCAGCAGCAGCAAGGCGCTGGCGCGTGCAATCTCCGGTTGGTTTTGATCCAGGACCATCTCGTCAAGTCGTCGTTCCGCATCGACGGCGCCGGTCCTCCCGGCGTTCAGCGCAGTCCCGTAGTGCGGCTGGGTCTGGCGGCCCCGCGGATAC
Source organism: Acetobacteraceae bacterium (assembly GCA_035569235.1). Taxonomy (GTDB): domain Bacteria; phylum Pseudomonadota; class Alphaproteobacteria; order Acetobacterales; family Acetobacteraceae; genus JAMXLO01. The sequence continues at coordinate 5,829 of DATMND010000058.1, forward strand.
CATCCGGCGATCGTGCGCGCGGCCCAGTCCGCGGGGCGGTCGGTATGGCACTGGGTGCACGCATTCGGCGTGCCGATCGACGCCGACAGATCCGGCCGCGGGACACGAAAGCTGTGATCCCGCCTGCGATCCACGACCATGTAGGTCTTCGTCGGCATATGACAGTTGACGCACTGCGCCCCGGTGCTGCCGGGTTGGTGATGGTGGTGCTCCACTACGTCGAACTTTGCCGGCATGTGGCATTGTCCGCAGAGCGCATTTCCCTCGGCGCGCAGCGCAAGGCTGTGCGGGTCGTGACAGTCGGAGCACGTCACGCCCGCATGGTGCATGCGGCTCTGCACGAATGAGCCGTATTCGTACACCTCGCCATCGATCTGGCCGTCGGCGTGGTAGAGGCGGGGCTCGAGCAGTGCCGGGAGATACGAATCAAGAAACTTCCCGTCTGGCACGGCGTCCTTCACGATAACCCTGCGCCGCGCGTGGCACGCTGCACAGGTGTCGAGCTCTGCCGATGCGAGCGGTGCCGTGCGTTTGGCGATGCCGGTCTCGGGGTTCATCTCCCAGTGGCCCTGGTCGGTCGCCTTCAGCCAGTTGGTCAGGCCCAGACGGTCTGCTTCCGAGAGACCAGGCGCGGTCGCGTTTGAATTTGTGCCTGCGTGCGCCTGCGCCCAGGCGACATGACGGGAGCCAGGCCCGTGGCAGGACTCGCAGGACACGTCCACGTCGGCCCATTTGGTGGCGTAGCTATTGGTGGCGAGGTCATAGTCCTTCTTGAGGTCGGTGGAGTGGCAGTCGGCGCACTGGTAATTCCAGGTCTGATCGCGTCCCGTCCAGTGCAGCCGATCACCAGCCGGTAGTTTTTGATCCGGATATAGATGCATCCAACGTTGGCCGCCCTGCTCCTTCGGCCGGGCGTCCCATGCGACGCCAAGTGCCTGGAGCCGGCCACCGGGCATGGCGATCAGGTATTGCTGCAGCGGATAGATGCCAAATGTATAGGCGATCTCATAGTCGTGCAGCGCGCCATCGGGCCCGTCCGTGCGCACCATGAACCTGTCGCCTGAGCGCGAGAAGCTCGTCACGACGCCGAAGTGGTCGAGCCTGGCATCGGCGAAGTCACCGAGGACCGCTGCCGCTGTCGCCTTCTGCATGGCCAAGGCGTGGTGCGATCCAGCCCAGCGTTCGGTCTCGGCCGCATGGCATCCTGCGCACGCCTGACCGCCGACGAAGGTGGCAGGCTCATCGGCACGGGCATGCGGCGCGACGGACGTCACCAAGCAGCAGGCTACGACAAGCACGACCATGGCGGCCCGTGCCCCGCGTCGCAGGGCTCCCGTGATCTGCTTGTGGATTGGATTGGCGTGTTGCGCTGAAGGCGTGAGCATCACAGCGGATTCACCTTCGATGCCCGACGGCGGAAAAATATCCGCGCAAGCTCGCCGCGGCCAAGCCGCTCGTCAAGTTCGGTGGCCGATGTGCAGATGAAGAAGAGAACAAAGATCCAGATTTGAACGGCGGCGTGAAAGTGCCAGGAAAAATGATGTGCCACATAGTCCGGAATGCCGGCAATGGTTCCTCCGCCGAACCAGTATTCGACGATCTTCTCCAGGATGCGAACCAGGAAGACGACGGCGGCGTAAACGATGGTCTTGAACAGGATCGGTCGAATCAGCGGGGCCGTGTCGAAGCGGCGGAGGAACGGCAACATATTGGCCAGCAGTACGGCCTTCCCCACGACCAGCGCAGCCGCTGTCGCAACCATGTAGTTGGCGAACCGGGCCAGATAGTCGTCAAGGACGAGCTGCGTGGTAAATTCGACCAGGTTGAAGCCGACCGCAAAGAACACGACCGGCGGCAGGACTTCCTCAAGTTCCTTGATGACGAAGGCAAGGACGCGCGACCGGGGCATTGCGGGACTCCTGCATCGTTGTCGCTTCAGCGCTCCAGGTTCACCTCAATGGTGCCGGCACGCACAGCGGCCGTCAGCGCTGCGTGGTCGCGCTCTACCTGATCGGCGTAGGCGAGGGCGAACTTGCCCATCGCCTCATCGAATTCATCCTGCCTGCCAAGATAGCCGCTGATTGCCCAGGGATCGCCGGCCTTCGCGTGTGCGCGCGGCAGTACCCAGCCGCAGGCCCTGGCATAGATCGACAGCATCTCGGCGTCGTAGGCCTCGACCAAGGGTCTCAGCTTCAAGTCGCGCAACTGACGCAGGTGGAACTGGCGTCCCTTGGGTCCCGTGCCCCATCCTAAAAACAGATCGGATGCCGGTTGCATCAGCCGCTGGCCCTGAACCACGCGCTCGCCATGGTGGGTTTAGGCGCTCTTGCCGGCATAAGCCTCCAACACGGTCGCGTTGGCCTCTTTGATCTGCAGGAAGAACGGGTGGCCCCAGATCGACATCATCAGCGCCACCATGCAAAGCGTTCCGACACTGCCGATGCCGACCACCTTTATCGCCACGTCCACCAGTTGGTAGCGGTCGAACAGAACGCGCCGGTCCTCGGCCAGCGTGTTCCGGTACTGTGCGAGCACGTCCCGGCACATTTTG
>DATMND010000059.1:0-8805 GCA_035569235.1 Acetobacteraceae bacterium
GCCCCAAGCTCGGCAAATGCGGCGGCGATCGCATGCCCCTGCCGCCCGCTCGAGCGATTGGCGATGTAGCGCACCGGATCGATCGGCTCGTGCGTCGGCCCGCTGGTTATCAGGACGTGGCGGCCGGCCAGGGGGCGCCGCGGCGCGAGCAGCGCCTCGATCGCGGCCAGGATCGCCGGCGGCTCCGCGAGCCGGCCCGGTCCGAACTCGTTGCACGCCATCGCACCCTCGTCCGGACCCACGACGTGGATGCCGCGCGCGGCGAGCAGCGTCATGTTCGCCACCGTCGCCGCGTGCTGCCACATGCGGACGTTCATCGCCGGCGCGACCAGCACGGGCTTGTCGGTCGCCAGCAGCAGCGTCGATGCGAGGTCGCCTGCCAGCCCGGCGGCCATTTTCGCCAGGATGTCGGCGGATGCAGGCGCCACCACCACAAGGTCCGCGCTGCGTGAGAGCTGGATATGGCCCATCTCGCTTTCGTCGGTGAGCGAGAACAGGTCCGTATAGACCTTGCCCTCGCTCAGGGCCTGCAGCGACAGCGGCGTCACGAAGTGCGCGCCCGCCTCGGTCAGCACGCAGGTGACGGCGCAATCCCTGCCGCGCAGCAGCCGGATCAGTTCGAGCACCTTGTAGGCGGCGATGCCGCCAGAGACGATGAGCAGCACCCGCTTGCCGGCCAGCGTCATGACCCGGTCAGCTCCCCGCGACATTTCCCTCTCCGCCCTCGGGGGCGGAGAGGGTTAGGGTGAGGTGGGGGATGGCGCGCCGTGGTGACCAGTTGACGCAATGGCCCCAACAGCTCCACCTCACCCCGGCCATCTCCGCCCCAGGGCGGAGAGGGAGTTCGCGGCACGGCGCCCCGTGCCGTCACAGGCGCCACCCGGAGTGGATCGCTGCGATGCCGCCCGACAGGGTGCGCACGGCGACGCGCGCGAAACCGGCCGAACGCATCATGCCGGCCAGAGCATCGGGGGGAGGAAACTCCCGGATGCTCTCGGCAAGATACCGATAACTCGCCGCATCCTTTGCAATGCACCGTCCGAGCACGGGCAGCGCCCGAAACGACCACGCATCGTAAAGCGGTTGCAGCACGGCAACCTGGACGCGAGAAAACTCCAGGCAGAAGAACCTGCCGCCCGGCTTCAGCACGCGCCGCGCCTCTGCCAGAACTGCCTGCCGATCGGTACAATTGCGCAGACCAAACGCGATCGAGACGCGATCAACCCCGCGGTCCGGCAGCGGCAATCGCTCAGCGTCGGCAACCACCAGCGAGACCTCGCCGACCAGGCCGCCCGCCACCGCGCGGTCCTGCGCAACGCTCAGCATGGATGCGTTGATATCGGTCAGCAGCACCGGACCGCCTGCCCGTGCAAGCCACGCAAAGCCGACATCGCCAGTGCCGGCGGCGAGGTCCAGCAGCACGTGTCGCGGCCGCGGATCGAGCAATGTAACAAAAACACGCTTCCACGCGCGATGAATGCCGAGCGACATCAGGTCGTTCATCAGGTCGTAGCGCGGTGCGACGCTGTCGAACACCTGACGCACCAGGCCGCTCTTCTCCGCGCGCGGAACGCGACGGAATCCGAAATCGGTGGTTTCGCTCGCAGCAGGGTTGTCGCTCATGCGGCCCATCTATAGCGTGCCGCACCTCAATGCCGGAACTCCCCGAAGTCGAGACGGTGATGCGCGGCCTTCAGCAGCGGCTGGAGGGGCGCCTTATCGTGCGTGCGGCCGCAAATCGTCCCGACCTGCGCTGGCCGCTGCCGGAAGGCCTGGAACAGCGGCTGACCGGGGCTCGCGTCGAGGGATTCCGTCGCCGCGGCAAGTACATCCTGATGCGCCTGGCCGGCGGCGATTCGGTGCTGCTGCATCTGGGCATGTCCGGTCGCATGGTCCTGGGTCCGACGCGCCCGAACCAGCCGACGCCGCACGAACACCTCGTGCTGGAGACGGATGATGGCTGGCGGCTGGGCTTCGTCGATCCACGCCGCTTCGGTTCGGTCGATCTGGTTCTGACCCGCCTCGAGGACACGCATCGGCTGCTCGCCGAACTCGGACCCGAGCCACTGGACGAGGACTTCACTCCAGCCTGCCTGTCGGCTTCCCTTGCCGGCAAGCGGACGTCGATCAAGGCGGCTTTGCTCGACCAGAAGGTCGTGGCCGGTCTCGGCAACATTTATGTATGCGAGGCCCTGTTCCGGGCGCGGCTCAGCCCGTTGCGCTCGGCCCACACGGTGCCCGGAGCCCGCGCGGCGCGTCTGGTGCCGGCGATCAAGGACACGCTGCGGGAGGCGATCGCCGCCGGCGGCTCCAGCCTGCGCGACTATGTGCAACCGCACGGCGAGCTGGGTTACTTCCAGCACGCCTGGAAGGTCTATGGCCGCGAGGGCGAGCCGTGCGAGCGGTGCCCAGCCCCGCCTGCCTGCCCCGGCGTGCGCCGCGTAGTCCAGTCGGCTCGCAGCACATTTTATTGCTCGCGCACCCAGCGATAGCTAGAAGCTGGCACCCATTTACTGGGAGAGTGAGAATGGCCGACGGATTCGAGAACATCATCGTCGAGACCCACGGGCGGGTCGGGCTGATTCGGCTCAATCGGCCAACCGCTCTGAATGCGTTGTGCGATGCCATGATGCAGGAAATCGGCGATCAGCTCCAGGCCTTCGACGATGATTCAGCAATCGGCGCCATCATACTGACAGGAAACGAAAAAGCCTTTGCCGCAGGCGCCGACATCAAGGAAATGAAGGAGCGCACCCACCCTGCCGCCCTGTTGGAGGACTTCATCGGCAAGCGGTGGGAGACGGTGCTCCGTATCAAGAAGCCGGTGATCGCGGCGGTGGCCGGCTTCGCTCTGGGCGGCGGCTGTGAGCTGGCCATGATGTGCGACTTCATCCTCGCCGCCGACACCGCCCGATTCGGCCAGCCCGAGATCAACCTCGGCGTCATCCCCGGCGCCGGCGGCACCCAGCGGCTCACGCGCGCGGTCGGCAAGTCCAAGGCGATGGACATGGTCCTGACCGCGCGGATGATGGATGCCGCCGAGGCGGAGCGCGCCAACCTGGTCTCGCGGGTGTTCCCGGCGGACCAGCTCATCCCCGAGGCGCTGAAGATCGCCGAGCGGATCGCCGGCCTGTCGCCGGTGGCCGTGGTGCTGGGCAAGCAGGCGGTGAACCGCGCGTTCGAGACCACCCTGGTCGAGGGCGTGCGGCACGAGAGGGCATTGTTCCTCTCGCTGTTCGGCACACCTGATCAACGCGAGGGAATGGCCGCATTCATCGAAAAGCGAAAACCTTCGTTCCGTACTGGCGGGCAGTGAGGTAACATTGGGCAAATCCTCCTGGACAAGCCAGCTTGAGCATTCGAGCTATCAGGTATGCCGCGGCGGCCGTCCATTGATCCCGATCAATGAAATTCACGCGTCCCTGACGGGAGTCATGATCGAGACCCGCTACCAGCCGATCGTGCGCATGGCGGACCGCAAGCCTGTTGCGGTCGAGGTGCTCGCACGTATGAACCATCCAGCGCGAGGCACCCTGCTGCCGCACCTGTTCGTGCCCCAGATGGAGGACGCCGGCCTTGCTCCCGAACTGACCGAGGCAGTGACCCGTCGCGCCTTCGCCGACCTGACTGTGCCGTCGTTGGCACCCCACGGTCTGGACATCGCACTGAACTTTCCCCTCGATGTTCTGCTGGTGCCGCAGGCGATGGTGCTGCTGGATGCGCAGCGTCTGATCGCCGGGATCGAGGCAGCACAGATCATCATCGAACTGACAGAGAGCCGGCCGGTTGAGGACGTGGCGGGCCTGGGACGCGCCATCGAGCGACTGCGCGGTGCCGGCTATGGCGTCGTGATCGACGATATCCAGCCGACGGTACCCCGGCTTCAGGCACTGTTGGAGCTGCCGTTCACGGGCGTGAAGCTGGACAAGGACCTGGTACAGCTCCTGGCGGATGACACGGAATTGCACGATTTCACACGTCAAACCGTGGATACGGCGAGATCGCGTGGCCTTAGCGTCACTGCCGAAGGCGTGGAGGATCCGGCGGCCTGGCGCCTGTTGGTGGACCTCGGTGTCGATATGGCGCAGGGCTTCCTGATCGCCCGGCCACTGCTGGCCGTTGCCGTTCCGGTCTGGCTGCGTCGGTGGTCGAAGCGGCGGCAGTTCGGGTGAGACGTTCGGTCGGCGTGCCCCGGGCACTGTTGTCAGGCTGGATGCAATCGCGTGCCCTATGGCTGCGCCCTCGTGAACTCCAACTTCACCGTCGTGCCGCTATCGCCTCCGAGGGACATGCGTCCGCCCAACTCCGCAGCGAGTTCCTGCATGATTGACAACCCAAGGCCGCCAGGATTTGCCAGCACGCTGTCCGGATCAAACCCCGGTCCGTCGTCCCAGATCGTCAACACTAGCCGGCCATCGGCAATTTTGCGCAATTCGACCGCGAACATGCAGCCGCGCCTCAGTCGGAAAATGTGCTTCAACGCATTCATCGCCGCTTCGATCACGATCAGGCAGACGATCGTCACTTGATGATCCTGCAAGTCCACCTGCGCCGTCCGCACCTGAACTGCGACATCCACGTCCTCGAAGATGTGGCTCAAAATATCGCGCAGCAGGGGGGCCAACCCTCGCTGGCGTCTTGTCTTGTCATCAACGATGCGCTGCAGATAGGTGATCGACGATATCCGCCTTATCGCCTGCCCAATTACGTCCTTGACCTTGGCGCCGCCATCGATCCTGCTCTGGGAACCCTCGAGCATTGCGGTGATGAGGTGCAACTGATTGGCGACTCGGTGCCGCATCTCCCGCACCATGATCTCGCGTAGTCGAAGCAAGCTCTTCAGCCGATCCTGCTGCTCCGCGTTGCTGCGCGACGCCCGATAGAGCGAGTCGACCAGTATCAGCTCGAAGAGACCGACAAGGACGAACAGCGCCAGCGAGATCGGTGTAGCCGACAATGCCAGCGAGAGCCCAATCGGCGGCAGCCACAGCAAGGCGCAGACAGCAACGGCCAGCACGATCACCATCACAGCCTGGCGTCGTCCGCAGAACGCGGTGGTGAGGGCGATCGCCGGAAGAAACGTCAGGAACGGTCCGCTGACGACGAGCCCGTCGAGCAGCCATTGCGCCATCGCGGCGGCAAGCCACATCGCCAGAGCCAGCAGCCACCGCGTCCACTGCGGCCCGCATCGCGTAAAGCGAAAGAGCGGGCGGACTGGCGCCGGAGGCTGGACGGCCTCAACGGGCCAGGATACTGTGTGGAGCATGAAACCGTTGCTGTGTTGGAGCGACATTCGTTTCTATCAGACAACGCATCTGCATGCCATCGGAATCCTGCCTCGGAAGCCAGGCTATTCGGCGGCCACTCTGCGTGATGGCCGTTCGGCCCTCACAGCAACAGCACCGGCGATGAATGATGAGCCCGGGACACGGCGTTCGGACCGATATGGCAACGTGTCATTGCCGCGCCGGGCGTGACACGGTCGGCTTGCATGGCGGGAGAATCTGCGACGCCGCTATCGAGGCGGATTGTCAATGGCATCCCGCACTGCCGCGGCGAGTTCGGCAAGAGCGAACGGCTTGTGGATGGTTTTTGCCTGACTTGAAAGCGTACCGCGATGGACAATTGCGTTGGTCGGAAAGGCTGTCGTGTAGAGCACAGCCAAGCCGGGACGCCGCTGCAGGGCTACCTCGACCAGTTCCGGGCCGTTCAGTCCCGGGAGCTGGATGTCAGTCAAGAGCAGTGCAATGGCCGGACGCGTATCGAGCGCCGCAAAAGCCGCCTGCGCATCTCGTGTTGCAACCACGCGATATCCCAGCGATTCGAGCGCGTCCATGGTGAAGGCCAGAACGTCAGCATCATCTTCGATCACGAGTACGGTTTCGCCGTTTCTGGCCTCCGGCGGACGGCGCGGCGCGACCTGCGTTTCTGCCTCGATCACCGGATCGGCCACGTATCGAGGCAGGTAAAGCTTCACCGTCGTGCCCGAACCGAGTTCGCTGTAGATCTTCACGTGCCCGTCGGACTGCTTGATGAATCCAAAGACCTGCGAAAGCCCAAGCCCAGACCCCTTGCCGACCTCCTTGGTGGTGAAGAATGGCTCGAAGGCGCGTGCCGCGTCCGCTTCTGACATCCCCGCGCCCACGTCGCTCACCGCGACCAGCACATACTGACCAGGCGATACATCTTCATTGGCGGCAGCATAGGCTTCGTCGAGGTAAGCATTCGCGGTCTCGATTGTGAGCTTCCCACCTCCCGGCATGGCGTCGCGTGCGTTGATTGCCAGGTTCAGCAATGCGCTTTCGAGCTGGTGGGGATCGATGATCGTCTGCCAGAGATCAGCGGCCAGCACCGTTTCAAGGCTGACATCTCCAATCGAATGCCGCAGCAGCACTGACATGCCGGACACGATCTTGTTGGCATCGGTCGGCCTGGGATCAAGCTGCTGCCGCCTCGCGAACGCAATGAGGCGCCGCGTCAGCGTTGCGGCGCGCTGCGCCCCGCCCTGTGCATCCGCCATCTTCTGCTGCGCGCCAAGGAGATTGGACGCCTGAAGCGCAGCCTGAGCCAATTCGATGTTGCCCATGACGACGGCCAGCAGATTGTTGAAATCGTGAGCTACGCCGCCGGTCAGCTGGCCGATCGCCTCCATCTTCTGCGCTTGCCGCAACTGGTCCTCCGCGCGCCGCCTTTCGGATATGTCCGTGTAAAGCGTTACGAATCCGCCGCCGGCCAGGCGATTTCGGCGATATTCCATGGTCATGCCGCCAGGACGCCGCCTTTCCGCCGTCCCAGCGCTTATACCGGTTCGCAGCCGCTCCAGGCGTCGCCGGACTTCCTGTTCGACGTCAACCTGTCCGAATTCTCCGGCGATGGCCTGTGCGCGCAGGATGTGCTCCTGATCCAACCCAACCCGAAGAATGTCCGGCGGGACGCCAGCGAATTCGGGCATGTGTTCGTTCCATTCCACGAGACGCAGGTCCGAGTCGACAACTGACAGACCATCCGGCAGGCTGGCTATGATGCTTTTCCACTGGGCTGCCTTGGCCCGGGCCGCTTCTTCAGCCGCGCCGATGGCCGTGTGTGCCTGTGTCAAGGAGATCTCGTGTCGCCGTATGCGGCTCCGCATTCGAAGCAGGAGGCCCGCCATGACCAGTATGGTCGCGACAAGCAGGCTGTCGACGGCAAATTCCCAAAACGGAATGAGCACTGCCTCTTCGGGGAAATCCCGAACCCTGTTAAACGTCAAGCGTGGTCATTGGTGCCTGAGTACGGCCCTCAATCTCAACACAAGCAGTTGTTGGTCCATGTCGCAACACGGCCTGCATTGGTCCCTGCATCGCCGCACCGCTTTGATTCACGTCGTCGTTGGGTCCGCCGTCCTGACAACGGGTCAGACTCCATCACTACCTCTTGAAGTCCGCTCCGGAGCTGCGCGGAAAAGGCCTCCAAGCGGAGCAATAGTTGCATCTAGGTCGTCATGGCCGGCCAACGGGGCCTTCGCAGGGCCAGGCACCGGCCGGCCACGTGCTATTCGGCCGGCACGCTGACGGCGGGGCGGACCGGCACCCGGCGTGGGATATGCAGGGCGAATGCCGCGATCAGCGCGGACACGGCGGTGAAGGCCGCCAGGCCATAGAGACCGCCCGAATAGCTGCCGGTGAAGTCCTTGATCCAGCCGACCAGCGCGGGACCGACCGCTCCACCGACATTGCCGATCGAGTTGATCCAGGCGATCCCCGCCGCCGCCGCCGTTCCGGTCAGCATCATCGACGGCATCGACCAGAACGGCCCTTTGGTTCCATAGAACCCCGCCGTCGCGATGCACATGCCCGCCAGCGCCCACCAGGTTCCCATCATCATGCCGGCCATCGCCAGACCGATCGACGAGACGGTGCAGGCCCAGAACAGGTTCCAGCGCCGCTCGCCCATCCGATCCGAGATCCAGCCCCAGGTGACCATGCTGATCGCGCCGCAGACGTAGGCAAGCATGGTCGCATAGCCCGTGCCCATGTTCGTCGTGCCGAGCGATTTGATGATTTGCGGGATGAACAGCAGCAGTCCCAGGCTGGCGGTGACAATGCCAAGATAATTGAGCGAGAGCAGCAGGATCTTGGGATTCATCATCGCCTGCCAGATGCTGTATTTTCCTCCCGATTCCACCGCGCGCCGCTCCTGCGCCAGCGTGCCGACCAGCCAGTCTTTCTCCTCCGAGTTCAGCCAGCCGGCCTTTGCCGGATTGTCGGTCAGCGCAAACAGCACGAAAATGCCGATCAGAACAGTCGGTATCGCCTCGAGGATGAAGATCCACTTCCACCCGGCGTAGCCGAGGAACCCATCCAAGCCGAGGATCGACGTCGAGACCGGCGCGCCAAGGGCCACCGAGACGGGCAAGGCGAGCGTGAAGCTGGAGATGATCCGGGCACGATGGTGGTCGGGGAACCAGTAGGTGAACAGCAGCACGATGCCCGGGAACAAGCCGGCCTCCGCGAGACCGAGCAGGAAGCGGACAGTCAGGAAGCTGTTCGGTCCGATGACGAAGGCAGTGGCAGCCGAGGCGATGCCCCAGGTGATCATGATGCGCGCGATCCAGATCCGCGCGCCGACCTTTTCGAGGATGACGTTGCTCGGCACCTCGAATAGGCAATAGCCGAGATAGAATGCCGTCGAACTCAGCCCGTATGCCCACTGCGACAGGCCGATGTCCTTGTTCATCGTGAGAGCGGCGAAGCTCACGTTGATGCGGTCAAGGTAGCAGAAGAAGTAAACCAGCATCGCAAGCGGCAAGAGTCGCAGATAGACCTT
>DATMND010000060.1:0-30136 GCA_035569235.1 Acetobacteraceae bacterium
CACCCCGACGTCGAGTTCGTGCGCCCGTGCAATCTCTGCCCGCACATGAAGCGAATCACGCTGGCGAACATCCGCAGCGCGCTGGAGGAAATGCGCTACGAAGTCACGATCGACCCGGCGGTCGCTGTGCGGGCGCGGCGCGCGGTCGAGCGCATGCTGGCGGTTTAGTACCGCCAAGCCAGAACGGTGGCTCAATTATTTTTGTCATTCCCGCGTTTGTTGTCATTCCCGCGAAAGCGGGAAACCAGGGATAGCAGCACCGATGCATGTATTCCTCGGTTCCCGCTTTCGCGCGAATGACGGTTGTAGTTCGGACCCTGCGCTCATTGGTAAACGAGGCGACACGATGATCATCGCTCCCCTTCCCGCCATCATGATCGAGCCTTCGGTGCGCGCGGCGCTGCTGGAGGACCTCGGACGTGCCGGCGACCTGACGACCGACGCCATCGTGCCCGCCGGCGCGCGAACAGAGACCGCGTTGATGGCGCGCCAGGCCGGCGTGGTCGCTGGGCTGGATTTTGCCGCCGCTGCGTTCCGGCTGATTGATCCCGCGATCGAGGTCATCGTCGAACGAGCGGACGGTAGCCGATTGGCGCCAGGCGATCTGATCGCGTTAATCCGCGGTCCGGCGCGCGGGATTCTGACAGCCGAACGTACGGCGCTGAATTTCCTGTGCCACCTGTCGGGTATTGCGTCCGCCACGCGCAGCATCGTCGATGCGATCAACGGCACCAAGGCGCAGGTGGTGTGCACGCGCAAGACGATGCCCGGACTGCGCACGGCACAGAAGTACGCGGTGCGTGTCGGCGGCGGATCGAACCACCGGTTCGGCCTGGATGACGCGGTGCTGATCAAGGACAATCATGTCGCGATCGCCGGCGGGGTGCGCACGGCGGTGGAACGCGCGCGCGCAGGGGTAGGCCATCTGGTGAAGATCGAGCTGGAGGTGGACACGCTGGCGCAGCTTCAGGAGGCCATGACGCTCGGTGTGGACGCCGTGCTGCTGGACAACATGGGCCCCGACATGCTGCGCCAGGCGGTCGAGATCGTGGACGGCCGCGCGATCACCGAGGCCTCCGGCCGCATCCGCCCCGACACCGCGCCTGCGATTGCCTCGTCGGGGGTTGATCTGCTGTCAGTCGGCTGGCTGACGCACAGCGTGACTGTGCTGGATATCGGACTGGATCATCGGGGCTGAGTGGTTCCGGTACAAAGAGTCGCGTTTGCCGACATGCAGGATCGAAACCTGGTGGATCAGTCGCGCGCCAGCCGGGTGGTCCGGTAGATTGCGGCGAGGGGGATGCCGAGGTCGATACTGTCCAGCAGCAAGTCGCCGTCCTCGATCACCGTCGATGCCGCGGGCCAGCTCCCATCGCTTCCGCGGCGGAGCAACTCAGCTCGGACCGCAGTGCTGCTGAGCAGAACAATCTCCCGTAGGCTCGGGATCGTGGTGAACGCCCAGACGTTCCGCCAGGTGTCCGCCCGGTTGGAGGGCGACAGAACCTCGACGATCAGAACAGGATTGGCGACGTCGTATTCCTCCGTTTCATACCGGGTGCATGTCACCGCCAGATCGGGAATACGAAAATTCTCATTGGCGCGAACCCGCGGGACGATTCCAGGTGCCGCGATCACCGTGCACGGGTTGCCGGCGTCCGCCAGGTGATTGCGGATCAGGCTCCCCAGTTCCAGAAGAAGCGAGCCATGGGTGCGGCTGGTCGGCGCCATCGCAATGGGTTCTCCGTCGACGAGCTGCCAACGGGTATTGCCCGGCGCGTCCCAGGCGAGGAACTCGGCCATGGTCATCCGGTCGGGAGGCTTCAGCGCCGAACTCATGGGTGAACCATAGCCCACGTCGGCGCGCGCGACAAAGGTTCATGGCGCCGCGATCGGGGCTCATTCCCGGTCAACCCGTCTCAAGCACCCGGACCTCCAACCGCTTGCCTAGCAAACGCAGCGCCACCTCGATCTGGCCGATATGGCTGCGGTGCAATGGGTCGCGAAGCCGCCGCACCGCTTTTTCGTCAAGGTCGAGCCGCCGGCCAAGTTCGACGTTGGAGATGCCGGCTGACAGCATCGCGTCGTGCAGCGCCATCTTGGCAGCGACCAATGGGCGCGGATGTACGACAGGGCGCCCCTTCGCCGGTGCCGGCCTGGGTGCGGGGACGCCATCGTCTGTGTAGAACGACAGGGACGTCTCCAGCAGGTCCTCAGCGCGAGCCAACGCCTCGCCCTCGGTGGCGCCGAATGTTGCGCCGGGAAGATCGTCGAACGTTGCCGTGACGGCGCTGCGGTCAGGTTCCCATTCCAGGTTGACGGGGTAAGCATAACGCATCGATCAAACCTCCAGGTCTTCCACGGTCAGGCCGAGATCGTTCAACACCTTCCGGAACGTACCTGGCGGCATATCCGATCGGTGCATTGCGATAACTGTTGTCTTGCCGTTCAGCCGAACCTTGAGATGCGAACCGGATCCTTGCGTCTCGATGATTTCCCACCCGCGCCTGGTCGCAAGGCGATTCAGCCGACGCCGGAGATCGGCGGATTTCATAGCGGAAGATCGGGCATTTATGACCGAATGTCAACGTGATTTCGAGCAGGCCTCACACGCCGTGATGCCGAACACCGGACGAAGGGTCAATCGTTTCGACGGCTGGTATTGGCCATCTGCGGGTGCCCGACCGCTGAGCGCGGCGCTCAGTGAACAGATCCCAGGTTAGCGCATTATATTGAGGCGGCTTCGCGCAACTGATGACCGCCGCGCAGGACCGCACGCTTGACGCGGGCTGATGCGAGAACACAATGCTCGCCATCATTCGCACGCGGGAGGAAACAACATGGCAGTCCGGCTCGTCGTCACCATCACCGCCGCACCGGGAAAGGGTTCGGAGCTCGCACAGGTATTCCGGGCGCGCTGTGCCGAGGTCATGCAGGAACCCGGCTGCGAGCAGTTCGAGGTGTTCCAGAGCGTGCTGAACCCGGACCGGCTGACTCTGCTCGAACTGTGGAAGGACAAGGCCGCGCTCGATGTGCATGCGAAGGTGAACGCCACGCGCGCGCCGATGCCACCGGGGCTGCGGGCCGGTGCGGGCCAACGCGAGGACTACGAGTACAAACTGACCCGTTAGCAGTACGCACCGGACGCTCGAAACCGCGATAGGGCGAGAAACCGGCTGCAAAGACTTTGCAGACGCCGAACAACAAGCAAGGTCATCCAATGAACGATAAACAATCCAGCCGCGCGCATCTCATCGCCGGTGGCTTTCCGCCCGGTTCGAGCGCTGGGCACGACCACGACTATGCCCGCCTGCGTCTGCTGGGGCTTCTTGCCGAGCAGGACATCCCGGCCTCGGTTGCCAACGATTTTTCCGATGTCGAGAAATGGCTGCCCATCAGCCAGTTGCTGATCACCTACGTGGCCGGCCCCTACCCCGACGCCGCGCAGTCCCGTGCCATCCAGCACTGGATGGAGGCGGGCGGCCACTGGCTGGGTTTGCATGGGACCAGCGGCGGCCGCGCCGAGCGGGTGGAGGGCATGCGCCAGCGCCGCACTGTCAAGACCGAGCACCACGCCCTCCTCGGGAGCTGCTTCCTGACCCATCCGCCGATCTGCAAGTTCCGCGTCGATGTGAGTGCCACCGAGTCCCCGCTCACTCGAGGGCTTGGCACGTCTTTCGACGTCGAGGACGAGCCGTACTTCATCGAGCTGCAGGATCCCGGCTCGACGCGGATCTTGCTGACCGCGGACTACGGCCCGAGCGCCGTATCACCCAGCATCGGGACCGTCTACGCCTCGGATACATCCCTGCAACCGAACGGCAGGACCCGTGTGCTCGGCTATACCCGCGAGGTCGGCCGCGGCGGCGTGACCTACTTTGCTCTCGGCCACTGCCACAACCCCGCCATCCGCGCGGCCCGGACTGTCGATCCCACGGACACGACGCCGCCCACCTTTCGAGGCGCCTGGGAAACCGACGCGTTCATCGCGTTACTGCGCAACGCCATCACCTGGGGTGTGCACACCTGATCACAGCGAGCGGCTTCGCCCCGCGGCCCACCTGGCGATACCGCCGCAAGCCGCGACGCGTCAGGCCGTCGCACCTCCATCGACCGGCAACGCCACGCCAGTGATGTAAGACGCCTCGTCCGAGATCAGGAACAGCGCGGCGTTGGCGATCTCCTCCGGCCGCGCCGGGCGGCCCATCGGCACCTGGCCGCCGCGCTTTAGCACCAGCGATTCAGGCGTCTCGCCAGGCGGCAACTGACTGTCGGGACGTGCGACGAACACTCGCAGCATCGGCGTGTCGGTGGGACCGGGGCACACCGCATTTACCCTGATCTTCTCGCGGGCGTAGCGCTTGGCCAGACCATGCACCAGGCCAACCACGCCGAACTTGGCGATGTTGTAAACCGGACTGAACTGCGAGCCTGTGAGGCCCGATGTGGATGCGGTGTAAAGCAACGCGCCGCCGCCACGCGCACGCAGTTCCGGAAGTGCAGCCTCGGTGGTAACCAGCACCGTCCGCACATTCAAATCCATCGCAAGGTCAAAATCCTTCCAGTCGAGGCCTTCGATCGCGGCGGGGCCGGGATGACCGACATGGTTCCAGACGAAATCAAGTCCCCCGAATGCATTGGCGGTGCGCCGGACGATCTCGCGCGCGAAGGAGTCTTGCCGCAGATCGCCGGCCAACGCGATCGCCTTGCCGCCGGCGTCGGCGATCTGCTTCGCCACCGCATCCGCGCCGGCCTCGTCCAGGTCAACCACGCCGACCGCCGCGCCTTCCTGTGCGAAGCGCAGCGCGCCGGCGCGACCCATGCCCGAGGCGGCCGCGGTGACGATGCCGATCTTGTTCGCGAGTCTCATGACCACCCCCTGTCAACGCTGCGCATTCAGCCAGCCAAGCATGATCCGGTTGAACGTATCGGGATGCTCGACATTGGGGAAATGCAGCGCATTGGCGATCTCCTCGTAGCGCCCACCCGGCACCAGCCCCGCCAGTTTGCGGTTTTCCGCTGCGGGCGTGCCGGCATCATCGGAGCCGCACACCACCAGCACAGGCAACTTCAGCGACGGCAGACGCGCGACAAAATCGAAGTTGCGGATAGCGGCAACGCAGCCGAGATAGCCGGCCGGCGAGGTGCCGATGATCGTGTCGCGGATCTGCCTCCAGCGTCCGGGATTGCGCTGCTTCACGGCGCCGGTAAGCCATCGCTCGATCGTTGGATCAGTGAGCGGCGCCAGCGAATTCGCGCCCCTTACCGTATCGACGCGTTGCTGCCAGACCTCCGGTGCGCCCGCCGGCGTGCTTGGCAGCGTGTCGCACCACATCGCGGACGCGAGCCTGCCGCCATGTTCCAAAGCGAAGGCCTGGCCGAGCATGCCGCCGATCGACAGCCCAATGAAATGGACGCGCGCGATGGCGAGCGCATCGAGCACGGCGGCAACATCCGCGGCCAGGGCGCTCATCGTATAGTCGCCGGCAACCGGACCGCTGCCGCCATGGCCGCGCATGTCGATACGCATGACGCGGAAGCCGGCGGCGAGCAGGGGTGGCACCTGCTCGGTCCACATGCCGCCATCCGAGGCCAGAGAGTGGGTCATGCAGACGACAGGACCCGTCTCCGGGCCGACCAGATCATAACCGATATTGCGTCCGTCGAGGGGTAGCAGCATGGGAGTTCCTCCTGTCCATCGTTGCACGGCCGCTAAATCGTCATGGTCGGCGAAGGCCGGCCATCCACGTCTATGCTGCGAACCTCCGCTAAAAGACCTGGATTGCTGGGCCAAGCCCAGCCATGACGGTACGGTTGGGTTTAGCCGGTTTCCATTGGCAATGTCGGATCGCTCGCCCATTCCGACAGCGATCCGTCGTAGAGCTTCACATCCTTGTGGCCCAGCATGACCAGCGCGAGCGCATCTGCGCTTGCCGCGATGCCGCCGCCGCAATAGTTGATCACCTGCCTGTCCATCGCGCCCACCGCCTCAAAGCGCTTGCGCAATTCGTCGGCCGGCAGGAATTCGTTGGTCTCAGGATCCAGCAGATGGGCGGCCGGCAGGTTGACGCTGCCCTTGATCCGACCCGGACGCCCATAGCTGTTGCCGCCGGTCCCAGTGTGCTGCTGCGGCATCAGCGCGTTGATCGTGCAGATCGCGCCGTTGCCGATTGCCCGTTGTACCTCGTCCTTGCCCACCATCAGGTTGCGAACCTCCCGCACCGTGAAATCGCCCGGCGCTCGTGTCCGCGCGGGGCCGGCCTCAACCGGCCGGTCTTCCTTGCGCCATTTCTGCCAGCCTCCGTTCAGCACCGCGGCGTTGTCATGGCCGAACTCGTGCAGCAGCCACCATAGACGCGTCGCCCACCAGACATTCGCCGTGCTGTATGTCACGACGCGCGTGGTGCTGTTCATGCCGAACCGGCACATCGACGATGCGAAATCCTCCGGCGGCTGACGCATGAAGCGCAGGCACTGAGAGGTATCGGACACGTCGCGCAGCATATCGACGAATTGCGCGCCAGGGATATGCGCCAGCTCGAAGTCCTCCCGGCCAGGCTTGACCTGGTAGGTGATCTTCGGATCAGGGATCAGATGCGTGGTGCAGTCCAGCACCAGCACATTTGGGTCGTCGAGATGCTGAGCGAGCCAGTCGGTCTCGACAAGATATTCGGGATGCGCAAAACCGCTCATGCGTGAGCTCCATGTCCAGCGGAAAGTTCGGCCAGCTCGATCAGCACGTTGCCGGTGGACGCAGGGTCGATGAAGGCGATGCGCGCGCCACCATGACCGATGCGCGGCGTCTCGTCACGAAGTTTGACACCCTTCGCCTTCAGCTCGGCCAGAGCGCCGTCGATGTCCTCCACCTCGAAGCAGATGTGGAACAGGCCCTCGCCCTTTTCGGCGATCCATTGGTTGACACCGGAGTCCGGCGCTTTGCTCTCGAGCAGCTCGATGTAGGTCTCCCCAACCGGCAGCATCGCAAGCCGCGTCGCGCCAATCTGTTCCTCGTATTCCAGAGGAATGCCGAATGTGTTCTGCAACAGGTCCATCGACCGTTTGAGCGAATTCACAGCGATCGCGATATGCTCCACGCGCTTGATCTTCATTGTTCCCTCCTCAGGAAATCGTCACGCCGCTATCCACCGGATAGACCTGCCCGGTGACCATGCGGGACTCGTCGGACGCGAGGAACAGCGCCATGTTGGCGATGTCCGGCGGCTCGATCAGTCCAAGCAGATGCGAGTTCGCCAACTTGTCGAGCGCCGCGTTGCCTGCCATCAGCTTGCGCACGCGATCGGTCATCGTGGCCGATGGCGCAATGGCGTTCACCCGCACGCGCTGTGCGGCGAACTCCACCGCCATGGAACGTGTGATCGCCGCGACGCCGCCCTTTGCCGCAGTGTAACAGTCGCGCCCGGCAATGCCCATCAGCGCGACGTTCGAGGACATGTTGATCACCGATCCGCCGCCCGATTTGATGATCTCCGGTATGGCGACGCGACAGCCGAGGAAGGTGCCGAATAGGTCCAGTCGGATGACACGCCAGAATTCTTCGAGCGGCGCTGCCACCACCGTGTTGTCCTGTGGCGTCGAACCACCGGCATTGTTGTGCAGGACATGCAATGCGCCAAACTGCTGCACCGCGGTGCGGACCGTCTCCTGCACGCTGGCCTCGTCCGTCACGTCTGTGCGGAGGGCGATCGCACCGTTGCCGGCCAGATGCGCGGTTTCCTCGCCGGCAGCGGCATCGATATCCGCGATCGTCACGCGTGCACCCTCGCGCGCGAACAGGATGGCGGTGGCACGACCGATACCTGTACCGGCGCCGGTGATGATTGCGACCTTGCCTGCGAGTCGTGCCACCTCGTTCCTCCTCGACGTCATCCCCGCATTACCGTCACCCCCGCGAAAGCGGGGGCCCAGCGCCCGGAGTCCCGCTTTCGCGGGAATGACCGTTGGGTTGCACCCTAGTGACTAAGCTCCTTCGTCATCTCGTCTATGCCGTTCACAGTCAGCGGATACATCCGCCCGCTCATCAGTTCGGCAGTGATGCCGATCGAACGCACATGCTGCCAGGTGTTTCGCGGCGTCGGATTGAGCCACGCTGAACGGCGATAATGCGACGTGAGCCGATCGAGCCAGACCTTGCCCGGCTCATCGTTCATGTGCTCGACACTGCCGCCAGGCATGGTGATTTCATACGGGCTCATCGCCGCGTCGCCGACGAAGATCAGCTTGTAGTCCGGCCCGTAGGTGCGCAGCACATCGAACGTGGCCATCCTCTCATCGTGGCGGCGGCGATTGTTTCTCCAAACCCGCTCGTAGGGGAAATTGTGAAAATAGAAATACTCCAGATGCTTGAACTCCGACCGCGCCGCCGAGAACAGCTCCTCCGACAGCTTCACAAAATCATCCATCGAGCCGCCGATATCCAGGAACAGCAGCACCTTCACAGTGTTGTGCCGCTCCGGCACCATTTTCAAATCCAGCGTCCCGGCGTTGTTCGCGGTGGAGCGAATCGTATTCGGCAGATCGAGCTCGGTCTCCGCGCCCTGGCGTGCGAAACGGCGCAGCCGGCGCAGCGCCAGCTTCATATTGCGGGTGCCCAGCTCCACCGTATCGTCCAGATCGCGGAACTCGCGCTTCTCCCACACCTTCACCGCACGCCGGTGACGCGATTCGTGCTGGCCGATGCGAACGCCCTCGGGGTTGTAGCCGAACGCCCCGAACGGCGAGGTCCCCGCGGTGCCGATCCATTTCGATCCACCCTGGTGCCGCCCTTTCTGTTCCGCCAGCAGCTCGGCCAGGCGCTGCATGATCGCCTCGAAGCCGCCCAGTGCCGCGATCTTCGCCATCTCCTCCGGCGTCAGCAGCTTCTCCGCCAGCTTGCGCAACCACTCCTCGGGAAGTTCCCGAGGTTGCACGCCCTCCGACGGCTCAAGCCCCTTGAAGCACTGTGCGAACACGCGGTCGAACCGATCGAGATGGCGTTCGTCCTTCACCAGCGTGGCGCGGCTGAGGTAGTAGAAATCATCGACACTCCATTCCGCGACGCCGGCCTTCATCGCACCGAGCAGCGTAAGATATTCGGTGATCGATGTCGGCAGTCCGGCCTGCCGCAGTCCCATGATGAGATGTGCGAACATTGGCAGCCCGTCAGGCGGTGCCGCGTCGCGCCAGAAACGCCAGGCGCTCGAACAGATGCACGTCCTGCTCGTTCTTCAGCAGCGCACCATGGAGCGGCGGGATGACGAGATGCTTCTCGTTAGAGCGCAGCGCATCCGCCGGCAGATCCTCGACCATCAGCAGCTTCAGCCAGTCCAGCAGCTCGGCCGTCGTCGGCTTCTTCTTCAGGCCCGGCACCTCCCTGATCTGGAAGAACACGTTCAGTGCATCGCGTGCCAGATCGTGGCGGATGTCCGGATAGTGCGACTGCACGATCCGTTCCATCGTTGTGCGATCCGGGAAGCGGATATAATGGAAAAAACAACGGCGTAAAAATGCGTCCGGCAGCTCCTTCTCGTTGTTCGACGTGATGATCACGATCGGCCGATGTTTCGCGATCACCGTCTTGCGCGTCTCGTAGACAAAGAACCGCATGCGGTCGAGTTCCAGGAGCAAATCGTTGGGAAACTCGATGTCAGCCTTGTCGATCTCATCGATCAGCACGACCACGGGTTCGTCGGTTTCGAACGCGTCCCACAGCTTGCCGCGCACGATGTAGTTGGCGATGTCATGCACCCGCGGATCGCCCAACTGGCCGTCGCGCAGGCGCGACACCGCGTCGTACTCGTAGAGGCCCTGCTGCGCCTTGGTGGTCGACTTGATGTGCCACTCGATCAGTTCGAGACCAAGTGCCTCCGCCACCTCGTGCGCCAGAACGGTCTTGCCGGTTCCCGGCTCGCCCTTCACCAGCAGCGGTCGTTGCAAAGTTACCGCGGCATTCACCGCGACTTCCAGATCGCGCGTGGCGATATAGCGTTCAGTACTTCTGAAGGCACTCACTCTCGATCCCCTTGGCAATGCGTCCCGCAATAGTCGGCTCATCGCCACGCGCCAGCAAGCGGCTCAGGCGGGGATCCCTTCCACCGGCGCCAACGGGGTCTTGCCGCGGATCATGTCGGCGGCCTTTTCCGCGATCATCATCGTGGTCGCATAGGTGTTGGCGGACGGCATGCTCGGCATGATCGACGCATCCGCCACGCGCAGGCCCTGCATACCATGCACGCGCAACTGGTCGTCCACAACGGCGGTCGGATCGGTCACCGGTCCCATCCGCGCGGCGCCGATCAGATGATAGGCGGTGGAGCCATATTGCCGCGCATGATCCAGGAATTCGTCGTCGCTCTGCACCTGCGGTTCCGGCAGCTTGTCACCGTCGAAGTACTGCGCCAGCTCCGGCGTATGCAGCAGGCCGCGCGCCAGCTTCATGCCGCTGATCAGCACCTGCCTGTCCATCGGATCGGCCAGGTAATTCGGCTGGATAACCGGGTCCTGAAACGGATCAGCGGAGCGCGCCCGCACGTAGCCGGTACTCTCCGGGCGGTGCTGCCACACGCCGCAGGTCATCCCGGGATAATCATCCAGCAGGCCGACAAAACCCTGCTTGTAGCTGGCAGGACTGAACACGCCCTGTAGGTCGGGCTGATCCATGCTGTCATTGGATTTCCAAAACCAATGCACCAGCGACGGGCTTAGCGCGAGAATGCTTGGCTTGCCCATAGCCCAGCGCACGATCTGACCGGCCAGACCCATGCCGCGGGAGAGTTCATTTATCGTCGTGCTGTTCTTCACCCGTGCGACAAGCCGCGCCGAGTAGTGATCCCGAAAATTCTCGCCGACGCCGCGCAGTTCGTGCACCACCGGAACGCCGATCGATCCCAGGAGAGCCGCCGACCCGACACCGGAAATCTGCAGCAGCTTCGCCGTGTTGGCCGTGCCGCACGAGAGAATGACCTCGCGCCTTGCATAAACGACGGGCTGCGTGCTGCGGTCGCGGTCGTCGACATAGCGCACGCCGATCGCCCGCCGGCCGTCGAACAGCACAGCCGATGCGCGCGCATCGGTGCGTATCGCCAGACGGCCGGTCCCCTTCGCCGGATGAAGAAATACGCGCGCTGCCGAATGTCGCCAGCCGCGATGGATCGCACGCTGGAAATATCCGACGCCCGCCTGATCATCGCCGCTGTTGTAGTCCTTGCAGCGCGGTATCCCCGCCGCCACGGCGCCGGCGATGAAGGCGTCGCAGATGGGGTGGACCCAGTCGATGTCGGTAACCGGCAGGTTACCCTCGCGACCGTGGATCCGGTCATCGCCGATGCCGATCCGCCGCTCGGTACGTTTGTAATAGGGCAGCATATCGACATAGCCCCAGCCGCGATTGCCGCGCTGCGCCCAACTGTCGAGATCGGTGCGCTGGCCGCGGTTGTAGATCATGCCGTTGATTGAGCTCGACCCGCCCAGCGTGCGCCCCTGTGTGGTGGGAATCTGCCTGCCGCCGCTGCCCTCCGACGGTTCGGTCTTGAACTGCCAGGTGAAGTCCGGGTTGAACAGCATCTTGATGAAGCCGGCCGGCACGTGGATGTAGGGGTGACGGTCGGGCGGTCCTGCTTCCAGCACGCAGACGGTGGCGCCTGGTTCCTCGGTCAGCCGGTTGGCCAGCACGGACCCGGCCGCGCCGCTGCCGACAATGACGTAGTCGAAAGCATCCCCCGCGCTCGCGGCTTCCTGCGTCGCCATTCGCCCCCCAGCCAGCCAGTTTGATTGTCGGCCGCGTCCATCCTAAGCTGTGGCCCGTCGGCAGTCCAAGCCAAGCGGGAGGAACACATGGAGTATATCTGCGACGCTCCGGGTGACAGGACCTGGTTCCGGCTGGTGAGCGAGGGCGAGGCCACTCTGGAATCCGAAGTCATGCGTCATGCGGTGGAAAAATATTTCCGCCGCGAATGGTCGAAGGCCGCCGAGAGTTTTCACCCGCTCACCACCGTGTTCATCGAGCAGGACATCGGCAAGGCCGCGCACATCAAGCGTGAGATGCCTTTGTTTCTCACCCTGCGCGACGATGAGGGCACGCCATTGGTGACTGCTATGCTTCCTGCCGGCGGCCGCCGTGACCGCTCGTTTGGCTGCATCATCGTGGGGCCCGCCAACGCCGATCCCTACAAGCAGCATGCCGATGCGATCAAGGCACTGGCTGATCATTTCGACATCCCGCTCGATCGGGCGCATTGTTATCCGTATCGTCGGGAATGACCCAAAAACCAGGAGATGAACCCCATGGGCTATACGCTCGAACAGTTCGCTGCCAAGTGCCACGACGCGTTGAAGAACCAGCCGGGCACCGAAGGGCGCAAGGCGGTCTGTCATCTGGTCAAGGACGTACTGAAGGATGGCGACTTCGCCGCCAAGTACATTCCGGAGGGTACGCCGGAGCGGAAGGTGCTGTACGAAGACCCGGACCTTGGCTTCACGATCCTGGCGCATGGCTATGTCGGGGCGAAGGGCAGCAGGCCACACGATCACGGACCGTCGTGGGCGATCTACGGTCAGGCGGCCGGCGAGACGATCATGACGGACTGGGACTGCCTGGCACGCCCGACCGAGACCACGCCAGGCAAGGCGCGGCACGTCCGCGACTACGCGATGAAGGTGGGCGATGCGTATCTGTACGATACGGGCGTACTGCACTCGCCGCGGCGCGAGGGCTCGACGCGGCTGCTGCGCATCGAGGGAATGAACATGGACCGCGTGAAGCGCCTGCCGTACGAGGCGGTGGACACTCTCACGACGGCGGCGGAATGATCTGCTTCTCGTCGATGATGTAGGACTTGATCCTGCCGATGAACAGCGCGCCGTCGTCGGTCAGCCGCTTCATTTCGGGTGAGGCGGCGGCGCGCGCCAGAGCCGCGTGATCGTCGTACCAGAGTTCGGCGATACCATCGACCTCAACGTCGGTCTCTGGGATATCCGGTCGAGTGCGTGTGCCGACGATGTGCGACTGCACGTAGCGCCGGATGCCCGGCACCGCATGTGCGAGCGGTCCGTGGATCTCCAGCCAGTGCCTGACGAACTGCTCGTGGGTCAGTTCGGGTTTGCGGGTCAGCAGGCCAACGACCTTGATCATCATCCCGGCTCCATCGGCGCTCGCTTCGCGTCGGGTTTCCTATTGCAGCGCCACCCCCATCGCCTCGCCAAAGCGGCGCGCGGGCTCCAGCGGATCGCCGTACTTGCGATGCATCGCGGTGTGGTACGCTGCCGCCAGCAACAGCTTGTCACGCTCCGGATGCCGGTTGGTGCCGAAATCCATTAGCATGCACTGGGCGATCTCCTGGTTATGCGGATCATTGCCCAGCTTGGTCGCGGCCAAGGCAATACGCTCCACCAGCGGCGCGCGGTCGCCGACGTTGTCGAGATAGGCCTGCGTCCACGCCATACTCTCCGCGCCATTCAGTGCACATACCGCCGTATCAACGCGCTCCAGCAACTGTCCGGCGGTCAGATTGTCCGCGCCGCTCGGCGCCTTCACCGCAGCCGGATTTGAATCGCCAATCCCCTGCTGGTGCCAGGCAACGCGGTTCAGGAACGACGCCAGCAGATAGATCAGTCGTAGCCGTCGCGGATGATCGAAGTTATCGAAGAACCAGGCGAGCGTGTTGCAATATTCGTAGCAATGATGCGGCATCGAGAAGTTGTTCGGACCCTGCGTCTCGATCACCACCTGCGCGCAGGCGATCTGCATAACGTCGAGAATACGCCGCGGGTCCTTCCCGGCCTTCAGCAGCCTGGTGACGTAGTGCAGGTTGTCAGGCTCCGGGCCGCGGATGATTGCTTCGATCAGACCGGCGGCCTCTTCCTGGTTCAGCGGTTCCTTATTGTTGCGCAGCACCGCCATCTCCGCGTCGCTGACGCCACCATACGGAACGGCGTGCAGCGCCTCGCCCTCGATGTTCATCTTCACCAGATTGCAGGCCATCTCGTAGGTCGAATACCAGCGCGGCCCGACAGCGATGTCGAGCGCGCCGGCGTACAGCACGTGATGCACCTGCGGGTTGTCCCAGCCCATCGCGTTGCCGATCTCCACGGTGGAGCGTGCACGATACGCCTTGTGGCCGGTCGTGTAGGAGCGGTTGAACAGCATGCGATCCTGCATGTCGATCAGCCCGGCAAACACCAGTTCGGCCAGCACCTCCTTGCGGTTCGGTTTGTCTTCCATCAAACCGAGGAAGGTGCGGTATGCGTCGATCACCTGACCGCGATGGACCAGCGTCATCCAGTTGCTCAGCCGTTCCTTCAGTGGGCCGTCCTGGCGCAGCGGCTCCTGATCCGGCCAATAGACCACCGGTTCCGGCGGCGCTTCGACCGCACCAAGATTGCCGCGGGCGCGCGTGTAGTGCCCGGGCGCCTTGTCGATCTTCTGGTTCCAGATATCGAGCCCGCTTGGGATGTACCAAATGGTCTGCGCCATCGGCAGCATCGACAGCGGCCCTGGCAGCATCTTGGCCAGGTTGATCGTGGCCCGCGCGCTCAGCAGACAGTGATCATTGTTGACGAAGTTCGGATAACCGTCGTCGATGCGCTCATGGTATGGCACATGCGTGTACGGCGCATGGATGCGCACACCCTCGGCGATGATCTCATTCAGCGGACGGCCGGTGCGCACGAGATCGTAATAGACCTGGCTCGCGCCAACCTGGTCGCGCGCCATGACCCGCTCTTCAAGCTTGCTGTACAGGGTCGTGGCGTCGCGGTCCGTCTGCATGTCCATCTCAACTTCCTCTGGCTAGTCCTGGAATGATCCTACGCTTGACAGGCAGGCTCCGACAACCATGGTGGCGCCATCGGGAGGGTAACGACGATGGCAGACACGCAATGGAGCATCAGCACCGTCGCCGGAACGGGTGCACAAGGCTATGCCGGCGATGGCGGTCCGGCGGCGCAGGCCCAGCTCAACAACCCATTTGACCTGGCTTTCGATCCGGACGGCAATCTGTGCTTTTCCGACACTTACAATCACTGCATCCGCCGCATCGATAGGCGCACAGGTGTCATTGCGACAATCGCCGGTACGGGGCAGCAAGGCTTCTCGGGTGATGGCGGCCCCGCGACCGAAGCGCAGATGAACCAGCCTTACGGTATCGTCATCGATCGCTCGGGCAACATCTATGTGGCAGACCGTTTGAATCAGCGAGTGCGGTGTATCGGTACCAGCAGTGTAATAACCACGTTGGCCGGCGATGGCTCCGGAAAGTTCAGCGGTGACGGCGGCCCGTCCGCACGCGCCGGCCTCGCAGAACCCAATGGCCTGGCCTTGGATCGCGACCATCGCCGCCTGTTCATCGCCGACGTCGCGGACAATCGGGTGCGGGTCATCGATTTTGGCACGGGCGTCATCACCACATTCGCCGGAACCGGCAATGGGCAACACGCCGGCGATGGGGGTCCTGCCGCCGCCGCCGACATCTTTGGCGCTCGCGCGGTCGCGCTGGCGCCGGACAATTCGCTCTATATCCTGGAACGCCAGGGCAGCAGCCTGCGCCGGGTGCACGACGGCATCATCGAAACCGTGGCAGGGACCGGCGCGCGCGGTTACGGCGGCGACGATCACGATGCGCGCCAAGCAGTGTTCAACGCACCGAAGGAGATGGCAGTCGACGCGGCCGGCAATGTGTTCGTCGTGGATACCGAGAACCATGTAATCCGCCTCATTGATGCGCAAACCTGGATCGTCACCACGATCGCCGGCACGGGAAAAGCCGGTCCAGGCGGCGATGGCGGGGCTGCGCAGCTGGCATCGCTCGCGCGGCCGCACGGTGCGGTCGTAGGGCCGGATGGCGCCGTCTATATCGGCGATTCTGAGAACCATCGCGTGCGGAAGTTGGCGCGGCAGCGATAGCCATTGGTTTGCTGTCTCGGTCTTCTGTGCTCCAGTCAGACTCAATTAACACGGGGGAAGCGATGCGCCGACGGCCTTTCGCTGCTTTGTCGGCCATACTTGTGGCGTTGCTCGGAGCCGTGGCGGCTGTGGCGTGCGACAACCCGCGGCAGATGGACGGATTCAAAACCTGCGCCGACGTCGCCAAGGCCGAGCAGGAAGGCGCATTGGTGGTCTATTCGACCGATCCCGAAGCCGCGGCGGAAGCAGAACTGGCGAAGTTTCATGCGGTGTTTCCGAAAATCAGGATGAACTATCTGCGCATCCAGGCCGGCGGTCTCTACGCCAAGCTACTGGCCGAGCGGCAGGGCAATGTCTACCTCGCCGATATCGCCCAACTCTCGGACGTGAGCTTCGCGCTCGATTTCCAAAAGCGCGGCGGATACATGCAATACGTATCGCCGGAAATGGCGGCACACAAGACGGAGTACAAGAGCTCGCCGGAGGGCTATTGGACCTGGGGCGCACTGGTGGTTGCTGCGATCGCGTACAATCCGACGCTCGTGTCCGCAGACGAGGCGCCGAGGACCTGGCGGGATGCGATGGATCCGAAATGGACGGACACAATTTCGGTGAAGGTTTCGATCTCCGGACTTCAGCACGTGACGTGGTATGTGCTGCGGCAACTCTACGGCAACGACTTCTGGTCGAAGTTGGCGCCGTTGAAACCGCACGCCTTTGATTCCTATGTGCAGCAATTCGATCGGCTGGTGAGCGGCCAGGACAAGGTGGCCCTCACCGCACAGTATTCAGGTTATCTGGCCATGAAGGCGAAGGGCGCACCGGTGGTCTTCGTCTATCCGCCGGACGGTGTTGTGGCTGCGCCGCAGCCCTGGGGCATCGTGAAGGAAGCGCCGCATCCCGAGGCTGCCCGGCTGTTCATGGACTGGTTCCTGAGCGTGCCCGGGCAATCAGGAAATGTGCGGGAACTTTTCACCTATTCGCCGCGCCCCGACGTGCCTCCCCCACCCGGCGGCGCCAGCGTGACCGAGTTCAAACTGCTGATCCCGAACGACTGGCAGGCTTTCGAGAGGACCCATGCGCAATTCGTACGCGAATGGGACAAGATCACCGGGCTGCGCTGAACAGGATCGACCGTGATTGTGCGAGGACTGAGCCTGCGACAGATCGTGATGCCGCTCGTCGTGCTGCTGTGCGGCACGCTCGTGCTATATCCTATCGGTTTCCTGATCAACGAATCGCTCAACGTCGGCGATCCGTCGGTGTTCCCGCCTGAGGAATACGGACTGGACAACTATTGGAACCTGATTGACGACTACCACATACTCGCAAACACTGCGCTGGTGGCATGCATCGCCACCGTGCTGGCGGTCCTGTTCGGCTTCCTGCAAGCGTGGATTCTCACACGCACCAACATTCCCGGACGCCAGCGGCTCGAACGGCTGATGGAGTTGCCCTACTATATGACGCCGCTGATCGGCGCGCTGGCATGGGGCGTGCTGCTGGGGCCGAAGACCGGGCTGGTCAATCAGGTATGGCGTTCGCTGGGTTTGCCCGGCGATCTGTTCAACATCTACTCGCCGTATGGCATCGCCTGGGTGATGGCACTGTTTGAAGGCACTGTCGCCTTTGTCATGATCTCCGCGGCGATGAAGTCGATGGACCCCTCGCTCGAGGAAAGCTCGCGCGTGCTCGGTGCGGGTAAGCTGCGCACGGCGTTGCGCATCACCCTGCCGCTGGTCGCACCAGGCGTGCTGAGCGCAACAATCTTCGTGTTCGCCGAGATGCTCGGGTCGTTCGCAGCCGCATTCGTGTTGGGAATTCCCGGCCGCTTCTATGTCGTCACCACGGCGATCTGGCAGGCGACGCTTTCCTTTCCGCCTGACTACGGCCGTGCGGCGGCCATGGGGTTGTCGCTGTTCGGTGTTATGCTGATCACGCTGACGCTCGCGCGGCTGGTGTTGCGGCATGGCAGCTACGCGACAATCACCGGCAAGGCGTTCCGCCCGCGCGAGATGGACGTCGGACGCATGCGCTGGCCGTTGCTGGGAATTGCCTGGGGCTACATCATCGTCGCGGTGATCCTTCCGCTGGCCGCGTTGCTGCTCACGTCGTTTGAAAAATTCGCCACGGTCATCCTGCCGCAGATGAAGTTCACCCTGGCCAACTACGAGACCGCACTGCAGATGGGTTCCGTCGGGCCAGCCTTCGTCAACAGCCTGACCCTGGGCATTTCGGTCGCGACCGTCGGCGTGCCGGTGATCGGCGTGCTGGCTTGGATCATCTACCGCTCGCGCATGCCGGGTCGAGGCGCAGCGGAATACGTGATCATGTTTCCACAGGCGGTGCCTCGGCTGGTGTTCGGCCTCGGATTGCTGTGGGCTTGGATCAACCTGCCGATCCCGATCTACGGCACCTTGTGGCTGCTGGGCCTGGCGTATTTCACCGTGTTCCTGCCGCTCGGCCTGCGAACCATCGCCAGCGTGGTGCTGCAGGTGGATCCGAGCCTCGAGGAATGCGCGCGCGTCTGCGGGGCGCCGTGGATATACCAGATGCGCACAGTGACGCTGCCGCTGCTGCGACCGGGGATGGTGGCCGCCTGGCTGCTGATCTTCATTGCATCGGTGCGGGAACTGGGCGTCTCGATCTTCCTGATGGGCCCGAATTCAAAGGTGATCGCACCGGCGATCGTCAATTCCTGGCTCAGCTCAAGTTCCGAACTGTCCGCGGCGATGGCGCTGATCCAGACCGCGACGGTCTTTGCGGCAGTCGCCCTCATGTTCAGTCTGGCGCGCCGCGTCACCGGGGTGACTCAATGACCCGCCCGCGCATCGAAGTTTCCGACCTCGTCGTGCGCTATGGCGACGCGACTGCTGTCGACGGTATCGGCTTTGACATTGCCCCCGGCGAATTGGTGACGCTGCTCGGGCCGTCGGGCTGCGGCAAGACCACGACCTTGCGTGCGGTCGCCGGCCTGGAAACGCCAAGCTCCGGCAGCAT
This sequence comes from Acetobacteraceae bacterium, assembly GCA_035569235.1. Taxonomy (GTDB): domain Bacteria; phylum Pseudomonadota; class Alphaproteobacteria; order Acetobacterales; family Acetobacteraceae; genus JAMXLO01. The sequence goes on from DATMND010000060.1 coordinate 18,893, forward strand.
TCGGCTGAACGACGAAACGGTGTATTCCGCGCCGGAGCGACGCAACGTGCCGACCGAGAAGCGTGGCGTCTCGATGGTGTTCCAATCCTATGCAATCTGGCCGCACATGACGGTGTTCGAAAATGTTGCCTACGGTCTGCGCGTTCGCAAGCTGCCGCAGGCCGAGGTCCGACAGAACGTGCAGCGAGTGCTCGATCTGGTGCAAATGCAGGATTTTTCCGAGCGGCCGGCGTCGAAGCTTTCGGGTGGACAGCAGCAGCGTGTTGCGGTGGCGCGTGCGATCGCGTTCTCGCCGAACGTGCTGCTGTTCGATGAACCGCTGTCCAATCTCGACGCGAAACTGCGCGCCGAGATGCGTGTTGAGCTGCGTGAGCTGCAGCGGCGGTTGGACATAACCTCGCTCTACGTCACGCACGACCAGGAGGAGGCGCTGGCGATCTCCGACCGGGTGATCGTTATGAACGGGGGAAAAATCGAGCAGATCGGCACGCCGGAGGAAATCTACAACCGGCCGCGCAGCCGCTTCGTCGCCGATTTTGTCGGGTCAGCGAACCTGATCCAGGGCGAGGTCCGCGGGCCGTCAAGTTCTAACGATACGCTGATCTTCGAGGCCGAGGGCGGCATGCGGCTGGAGGTCGTCGCGTCGAGTGCTTCGCGCGACGGCCAGAACACGGTGGCGCTGCGGCCTTCCTACATCCACCTCGGACACGCCGCAGGATCGCGGAATGCGGTGGCGGGTCGCATTCATCGCCGGATGTTCCACGGCGACTTCATCCAATACGTGGTGGACTGGCCCGCGGGTCAGTTGATCGTGCGCCGCCCGCCCACCGAACTGTTCGATGAAGGCAGCGAGGTGACGATCTCATTCGAGCCGGTGCATTGCGTGCTGTTGTAGTGTCTGAATTGCATCCGCTCCCTGACCTGCTGCGCGATGGGCTCGACATTGTCTTCATTGGAATCAACCCATCGGTCCTGTCAGCGACGCAGGGCCACTACTTCGCGCGGCCGACCAACCGGTTCTGGCCATGCTTCTCGCGCTCGGCGCTGAGTCTTCGCGTCAGGCAGGGCCTTGGCGTCGACATGCTGGGACCGGCGCACGATCAGGCGCTGCCGACGTTCGGGATCGGCTTCACCGATATCGTAAAGCGACCGAGTGCGAACGCGGCCAGTGTCGAGCGCGCGGAATTCGACGCCGGCGCCGCAACGCTGGCAGCGAAACTCAAACGCCATCATCCGCGCGTCGCCTGTTTTCATGGCATGACGGCGTATCGACCGTTCCACCGTGCACTGACGGCTGGAAAGGGTCCGGATACGCCGGAACTCGGGCCGCAGAAGCTGCGCTTCGGCCGCACGCACCTGTTCGTCGTTCCCAATCCCAGCCCTGCCAATGCGCATTTCACGCCCGCGGATCAGACGGCGTGGTACGACCGCTTGGCTGCGTTCCTTCAAAGCGCCTGACGCAACAGCTCGACCGACTTCCGCACACCGTCCAGCGGCGGCAGCAGCATGTCCTCGTGCTCGATCGACAGCACGTCGTCGTAGCCGGCCAGCCGCAACAGCGAACAGAACTGCCGCCACCACAGCAGATCGCGGCCATAGCCGAGAGTGACGTAGCTCCAGGAGCGATCGAGCAACCGATCCATCGGCTTGGTGTCGATCAGGCTGTTGATCGAGGCATTGGCGGGATCGATGCGCGTATCCTTGGCATGCACATGATAGATCGCCGGCGCGAGCAGCCGCGTGGCAGCAAGCGGATCGGCGCCCATCCAGAACAGATGGCTCGGATCAAAATTCGCGCCAACCACCGGACCGACCGCATCGCGCAACCGAAACAGCGTCTCCACATTATAGACATTCTGCTGTCCATGCAGTTCCAGACACAGCCTGCCCACACCTGCGGATTTCGCCTCCGCCACCAATCCCTTCCAATACGGGATAAGCACCTCGTCCCACTGCCAGGCGAGAACGCGCGCAGCCTCGGGCGGCCAAGCAGTGGTGATCCAGTTGGCATTGGCATCGCCCGGACCTCCAGGGCAGCCCGACATCATCACCACACGCTCCACGCCCAGCAGTCCAGCCAGGCGGATCGTCTTCGATGTGACCTCCTGGTGCCGCCTGCCGACCTCACCCGGATGCAGCGGATTCCCGGAGCAGTTCAGCGCGCTGAGCGTCAGCCCGTTGTCGCGCAGCTTCGCCATGAAGTCGCCACGCGCTGCCTCGCTGTGCAACAAGACATCCAGATTCAAATGCGGTGCGTTCGACCAGTTGCCACACGGAAACTCCAGCATCTCGATTCCAAGTTCGGCAGCCGTGTGCAGAAGCTCATCGAGAGGCAGATGGCCCAGGCTGTCGGTAACCATGCCGATGCGCATACGCCGTCTCCTACTCCTTCGCGACAGAATCCAACGCGACCGTCACCGCGCGTCCGCTGGCCGCCGACTCGGTGGCTGCATCGGCTAGCAGCAACGCCTTCAGTCCGTCCTCGCCATCGGGCTTCGCCGGTTTGCGCGACTCCACGGCCGTGATGAATGCGTCCAGCTCCGCCCGGTATGCCGCCGCATAGCGTTCCAGAAAGAACGGCAGCACCGGATCGGTCACAAAGCCCGCTCCGGTTGCCAACTCCACGGTCGTTGGCGTGACGTTGCCGGCACGCAGCAGCCCTTTTGCGCCATGCGCCTCGATCCGCTGATCGTAACCATAGGTCGCGCGACGCGAATTGGAGATCTGGCACAGCTTTCCGCCGGCCGTCCGCAATGTCACCACAGCCGTATCGACATCTCCGGCAGCCGCGATGAACTGATCGACCAGACACGATGCGGCGGCCTGCACCTCAACCGGTTCCTCGTCCAGCAGAAAGCGGGCCATGTCCAGGTCGTGGATCATCATGTCGCGAAACAGCCCACCGGACGTTACAACATAGGAGGGGGGTGGCGGAGACGGGTCACGGCTGATGATGGTCAACAGCTCCAGTGCGCCGATCTCGCCGCCATCCAGCCGCCGCTTCAACGTCGCAAAATGCGGATCGAAGCGGCGATTGAAACCCACCATCAACACGACGCCGGCACGCTTGACCGCATCCAGGCAAGCCCGCACACGCGGCGCCGCCAGATCAATAGGCTTCTCGCAGAAGATCGCCCGCCCGGCGGCGGCGGCACGCTCGATAAAGTCGACGTGCGTCGGTGTGGGTGAGCCGATCAGCACCGCATCCGCCGCGAACGCAGCTTCCAGCGACAGCGCCGGCACGTCGCATGCAGCGGCCAGACGTTCTGCCGCGCCCATATCGACATCGGCGACACCCGCCAGCCGCGCGCCGGCATGCGCTGCAATGTTGCGTGCATGGATGTTGCCGATCCGGCCCGCTCCGATCACTGCAATGCTCAGCATCGCATGCCCTCCTCTTCCCCCCTGCCGCGTGGAAGAATAGCAACTGACCCGCCGCTTGGCATGAGGGGAAATGCGACAATGGGCACGATCCGTCTGACCATGGCGCAGGCACTGGTGCGCTATCTGGCCGCACAGCGGACCGAACTCGATGGCCGGCGCGTGACGCTGCTCGGTGGTGTCTGGGCAATCTTCGGTCATGGCAATGTCGCCGGGATCGGCGAGGCATTGCAGGCGTATCGCGCCGACCTGCCCACTTACCGCGCGCACAACGAGCAGGCGATGGCGCTGGCCGCAATCGGTTATGCCAAGGCGATGCACCGGCGTCGGATCATGGCCTGCACCACGTCGATCGGACCAGGCGCCACCAACATGGTGACGGCGGCGGCGGTGGCGCATGTCGACCGGCTGCCGGTGTTGCTGTTGCCTGGCGACGTGTTCGCATCGCGCCGGCCCGATCCGGTTCTGCAGCAGGTCGAGAGCTTCGGCGACGGCACGGTATCCGCAAACGACTGCTTCCGTCCGGTGTCGCGCTATTTCGACCGGATCACCCGCCCAGAGCAGATCATCGCCGCACTACCGCGCGCCGTGTCGCTGCTGACCGATCCAGCCGAGTGCGGACCCGTCACGCTCGCGCTGTGCCAGGATGTGCAGGCCGAGGCGTTTGACTATCCCGAGGGTTTCTTTGCCTCGCGGGTTTGGCACGTGCGGCGGCCTCGGCCTGATGAGACGGAACTGGTCGAGGCCGCGCGCGTGCTGCGCGCCGCCAAGTCGCCGCTGATCATTGCGGGTGGCGGTGTGCACTATTCGGAAGCGACGGAAGCGCTGGATCGATTTGCCACCGCGCATGGCATTCCGGTTGCCGAGACCCAGGCCGGCAAGAGTGCGTTGCCACATGATCATCCGCTCAATCTTGGGGCGATCGGCGTCACCGGAACGACCGCCGCAAACGAGGCGGCGCAGTCTGCGGATGTCGTGTTGGCCGTCGGTACCCGAATGCAGGATTTCACCACCGGATCATGGGCGCTGTTCCGCCATCCGAAACGCCAACTCATCGGGCTGAACATTCAGTCCTTCGATGTGGCCAAGCATCATATGCTGCCGCTGGTTGCCGACGCGCAAGCGGGCTTGGCGGCATTGGGTGATATGCTCACCGGATATCGGGCGCCCGAAACGTGGCGAACCGTGGTGGGCAGCGCGATTGCAACATGGCGGCGCGAGGTCGCCGCGGCCACTGCGCCATCGAATGCACCATTGCCGTCCGACGCGCAGGTAATCGGCGCGGTGCAGCGCGCCGCGACTGCCGATGCGATCATCGTCTGCGCCGCGGGCGGACTGCCGGGCGAATTGCACAAGCTATGGCAGGCACGCCAGGTCGGAACATATCACCTGGAATACGGCTATTCCTGCATGGGTTACGAGATCGCTGGCGGTCTCGGGGTCAAATTGGCGCGGCCGGAACGCGACGTGATCGTGCTTGTCGGCGACGGCAGCTACCTGATGATGAATTCAGAGATCGCCACTTCGGTGATGCTTCAATTGAAGCTGACGATCGTGCTGCTGGACAACGGCGGCTTTGGCTGCATCGACCGCCTCCAACGTGCGACCGGGGGCGCAGCCTTCAACAACCTGCTCGCCGACTGCGGCACCGCACCGGCGATCGATTTCGGTGCGCACGCTGCCAGCCTCGGCGCACTGGCCGAGCAGGTGGAGAGCCTGACCGAACTGGAAGCCGCATTGCATCGAGCCCGCGCCGCTGATCGCACCAGCGTGATCGTGATCCGCACGGACCCGCAAATCGCAACGGCTGCGGGTGGTCATTGGTGGGACGTGGGCGTTCCCGAGGTTTCCACACGGAGCGAGGTCCAGGTAGCGCGCTCCGACTACGAAACGCAAAGAACAGCGCAGCGGCTGGGTGATTGAACTGCAGAAACGTCAGGCCGACCGGAGAAGGCGTACATTTGGCCCGATTGCCGGAGCGCTGTCGTCGCGGGGCTGCGCGATCCCAGTTGCGTCAATCAACCTGGTACGGAACGCCGACTCGCTGTAGCGCTCAGCCGCATACGCGACCTGCGCCGCACATTGCCTGACCCAGAGCCCATCATCGTCAAGCAGTTTGCAGACTGCATCCGCGAAGCTCCGCGGGCCTTCGCAAATCGATACCACCTGATCGAGGCCAGGCAATCCCTGCGCGCCGATCGACGTGGTCACCAGTGGCAGTCCTTCGCGCAACGCCTCGACGACTTTCAGCTTCACGCCCGCACCGTAGCGCAGCGGAACGACGGCTACACGCGACGTGCGGTAGAACTCACGCAGCTCGGCATCACTGACATTCGCGGCCACGCTGATGCCATTACCGGCCAGCCCCAGGACCCGCGACGAAGGGTTGGAGCCCACAATAGCCAACTTGGTCGCCGGACAGCGTTCCCGGATCAGTGGCAGCACGTGATCCACGAACCAAAGCACCGCCTCCTGGTTCGGTCCATGCGCGAAGCCGCCCACGAAAAGCATCACCGGATCGGGCGTCGCCTCCCTGGGTGCGGCAAAGTCGGCGAAACAGTACGGAAGGATTGCGCGCGCGGTCACGCCGGGCTCCACGTCCAAGACGATCGCCGCCTCTTCGTCCGACGGATAGAGCACGACGTCCACCTCACGCCAGACCGATCGCTCCAGCCTCTCCATACGGTCCGCGGCGCGGGCGAGCGAGGTATCGCGGAGTACCTCCGCCTGCCGTTGCATCCGGCGGAAATGGAGGTCGTGGCCGTAGTAGATCAATCGGCAACTGCCAATGCGCCTGATTTCCGGGATGAAGGCCGCGGCGACGTCCGGCCTGCTCAGAAGCACATGATCGACATCAGCGCCATTATCGGCGATCCATTGGCGGAATGTGCTGCCGTCGCCGCCGTAAGCAACCTCCACGCCCAAATCCTGCAAGGCATCCGTATAGCCCGGGCTATAGTGCAGATTGTGCGGCCAGAACTTGACGATCATGCCAGCCGCTTGCAGAGCCTGGATGCAGCACCTGATGGTGCGCGAGCCGGCATCCCGATCGGGCTCGGGCACATAGTGATCGATCACGAGGACCACCGGCCGATGCTGCGCGCGGTCACGTGCCCGCATGACGTGCGCGCCGTTAGGCAGATGGCTTGTCGACAGGATCGTATTCCACCGCTTGAGGAAGCGCTTCCGGTTGAGCGCGTGAAAGGAAGTGACGCCTCCGGTGAAATGCCTGCCGTAGCTGACGCCTTCGTAGTGGACCACGCGCGACCGCGGTTGATAGAGAACCTGATAGCCATGTTCGCGCAACCTGAAGGCGAGGTCGCTGTCCTCGCAATAAGCCGGCGCGTAGCGATCATCGAAGCCGCCGAGCCAAGCAAATAGTTCACGCGGCACCATGAGCGAGGCACCGGAGCAGTAGTCGACCTCGCGCAGGTAATTATAGACGGGCTTATCCGGATCATCCAGGCGGCCGTAGTTCCAGCCGGAACCGTCGTTCCAGATGATGGCGCCGGCCTCCTGAAGCCTGCCATCGGGGTATAGCAGCTTCGAGCCGACCGCACCGACGTCGGCGCGTCTCCGGAAGGGAGCCAGCATGGCATCGAGCCAGCCAGACAGAACCAGCGTGTCATTGTTCAGGAACAGCAGGAACTCGCCGTTCGCCATCTGTGCAGCTCTGTTGCACGAGCGCAGAAATCCGACGTTGCGCGGATTGACGATCAGCCGGATGCCCTGGATGTCCGCAAGGCAGGCGGTCGACAGATCGGGCGTCGCGTCATCGACGACGAGCACCTCGATTGTGGCGTCGGGTGGATGCCCGGCTATCGAGGCGAGGCAATCCAAGGTGTATTTGATCTTGCCACGGGCGGCAATGATGATCGAGACGACGGGGTGCTCCGAACACGACAGACAGATTTGCCCGGGATCGACTGACAGCGCAGGCTGTGACGGTATCTCCCATGAAATGGGCGCCACGCGACGCATGCGTTGCGCATGTCGCCAGTAGCGGAACTGCTGCAACAATTGCAGCGTGAGCGTCCACCACACGAGCAACACGGCCCGCCACGCCTGGCGTCGAAACCATGGCGCCGCTGCCTGGAATGCAAGTGCGATTGCCGACTGGTAACCTTGGACCGCGTGCGTACTCATGCATGCGGACGTAGGCGCAATCAGTTAATATTTTCTTGCCGAGGCCGTTCCTTCAACGGGCAAAACGCTGCGCGGCGTATGGCGCCGGATCTATGCCCGGCGCCTGGCCGGTGATCAGTCGCGCAAGCAGCCGTCCGCTCGGCGGCCCGCCGCTCATGCCGAAATGGCCGTGGCCGAATGCGAGATACAGACCGGGACGGCCACCCACCGGCCCAAGGATCGGCAGGCTGTCGGGAGTCGATGGACGAAATCCCATCCAGTAACGCACGTCGCCGGTCTCCAGCGCGGGGAACAGGCGGCGCGCATGGTCAACCAGGACCTTCGCGCGCCGTTCATCGGGGGGCGCATCGAGGCCGGCAATCTCCACCGTGCCGGCAACGCGCAGCCCGTCCTCCATCGGCGTCATGAAAAAGGCGCGCGTCTTGCTGCTGATCGGGATCCGCGGTTGCACGCTGGGAGAGAACAGCATGGCGTGATAGCCGCGCTCGGTCTCCAGCGGCACGCGAATGCCGAGCGGCGACAGTAGCTGGCCGGACCACGCACCGGCGGCGACCACCACGCGATCCGCGTCACGGTTGGCGATGTTGGTCATCACCATGTAGCCGCCGCCGTCGCGCGGGATAAGCTTCATCGCGTGTTCGGCGATGATGTCCCCGCCGGCCGCACGGAACAACGCGCCGAGCGAGTGCACGATGCGTTGCGGGCTGATTGTGTGGCCATTCCCTGGCAGGTGCAGGCCGCGCGTGATGGTGCGTGCGATCCCAGGGAACATCTGGCGCAGATCGTCGGCGTCGAGCGGCTGCGACCGGATGCCATGTCGATCGCGTATCTGCTGCTCGATTGCCTCGGTCGGGCTTGCATCGTTGCCCTCCCACACATGCACCTGCCCGGACGGACGGATCAGGTCATGATATAGCGCGTCGCCGAGCATTTCGCGCCAGCAGTCCAGCGTTTCTCGGTGCAGCGCGCGCATTGCGTCGGACACCGCCAGCACACGATCGAGCCGGCCCGCCTTCACCCATTGCAGCAGCCATGGCATCGCGTGCGGGAAATAGGATGGCCGAACCGCCAGCGGCCCCAGCGGATCGCGCAACCAGCCCGGCACCTTGCGCAGCATGCCGGGCATCGCGATCGGCGTCGCGGTATCCGGGCTGAGCATGCCAGCGTTGCCGAATGACGCGCCCCCCGCGGGGCCAAGCGGATCGATCACCGCCACCTGCATGCCCGCCTGTTGCAGGTAGAGTGCGGTCGAGAGGCCCACGACGCCAGCACCGATGACCAGTACGGGGACCGTGCTATACCCTGGATTTGATCCTGTCATAGCCCGTCTCTGGAAGGCATTCACCGGTGTATCGCTTCGGCAGCGAGCACAGCACCGATCTGCAATACCTGCAATCAGACGTTTGACAGCATGGAAGCGGCGAAATGCCATGTTCGCTTTTTTTGCGGGGGCGCCTTCAAACTGGTTCGCCATCGATGAACGACTGGTATTGACAGGGGGACACGCCGGGTGAGACTGGGCACTCCCACCGAGATACATCGAGGGCGGCAACATGAAGAGACGAGTTTTGACGATTGGGTTTGCCTGCGCCCTGGCGATTGGCTGGAATGCGGGGCCAGGCAAGGCGGCGGAAGGCTATCTCGACCTCTCGTCGCCCGACTTCGAGGACGGTGGCAAGCTGCCGATGAAGTACGGCGGCAATAATCCGCAAAACCCCAATTGCACGGGCGAGAACGCGTCGCCCGCACTTGACTGGAAGAATGCGCCTGCGGGGACCAAGAGCTTCGCCATCCTGCTCTTTGATACGGCGGGCCGCGCACCCGTTGGCGTCGTGCATTGGTTCGCCTATGGCCTCCCGCCAACCAAGATGGAGTTCAAGGAGGGCGAGGCGGCACAGCCTCCGAGTGGCTTCATGGGCGGCAAGAGCACGATGAACCTGCCAAGTTATTTCGGTCCCTGCCCGCCCAAGGGTGTGAAGCCGCATCCTTACGTCTTCACCTTGATGGCGTATGACATCGCGCCCGATGCGATCCCGGCAGGCATGACGCCGGACGAGTTCGCGAAAGCTGTTCAGGCGGCGGGCGGAAAATTGCTCCAATCCGTGAGTCTGGTGTCGCGCTACGGCCATTGAGGTAATCGATGCGCAACTCCAGCGCCGCCGATCATACGCTAGCGTAACCTCTGATCGAGTGCGTCGCGTAGCCCATCGCCAAGCAGGTTGAACGCCAGCACAGTGACGAAGATGGCAAGACCGGGGAACAGCGTGATCTGATCCGCCACGCCTAGATAGCTGCGGCCGTCCGCCAGCATCGCACCCCACTCGGGGCTCGGCGGCGGCGCGCCCAGCCCGATAAAGCTCAGCGCCGCCGCGGTGAGAATCGACGTGCCGACGCGCAATGAACAATACACGATCACACTGGGCAGCGTGCCCGGAAGGATATGCCGCAGCATCAACATGGGCGGGCGCACACCGATGCTGCGCGACGCCTGCACGTACAGCGTCTGCTTCAGTGCCAGAGTGCTGCCGCGCACCAGACGGGCAAACACCGGCACGCTGAATACCGCGATGGCATAGATCACGTTGTCGATGCCCGGCCCAAGCAACGCCACGACGCCGATCGCCAGTAGGATGCCCGGGAAGGCCAGCAGCACATCCATCACGCGCATGAACAGGGCGTCGATGATGCCACCGAAGAAGCCGCTGATCAGGCCGAGTGCCACACCGACCAGACCGCCGAGCGCCACCGAGACAAAACCCACGGTGAGCGAGATGCGGCCACCCCACAGGATGCGGCTCCAGATGTCGCGACCGAATGTGTCGGTGCCGCAGATGTGCTGCCACGACGGTCCCGCCAGCACGTTGTCGTAATCGGGTGTTGCCGGGCCGTAGGGCGCAATCCAGGGTGCCCCAATCGCCGCCAGAATCAGCAACAGGATCACGCAGCCCGACAGCAGCGCCACGCGCTTGCGGCGGAAGCGGCGCCAGAATTCGGCCGATGGCGAACGCAACGCCGTGGCAGTCAGCGCGATGTCGCTCATCGCAGGCGGATCTCCGGATTGACCAGCCCGTAGAGCAGATCGACGACAAGGTTGATCAGCACGAACTCGAACGAGAACAGCAGGATCTCCGCCTGGATCACCGGATAGTCCCGGTAGGCAACGCTATCGACCAGCAGCCGACCCAGTCCCGGCCAGGCGAACACGGTTTCCACCACGATCGCGCCGCCAAGCAGGAAGCCGAACTGCAGGCCCGTCAGGGTGATCACCGGGATGAGCGCGTTGCGCAGCGTATGCTTCCAAATCACGCCGCGTTCCGGTACGCCCTTGGCGCGCGCGGTGCGCACATAGTCCTCGGCGGTGATTTCCACGAAGGCCGAGCGGGTGAAGCGCGCCATCACCGCGGCGACCGCGAGACCCAGCGTGAAAGCCGGCAGCACGAAGTGCTGCCAGCCGCCATAGCCGCCGGTGGGCAGCCAACCGAGCCGCACGGAGAACAGATCGATCAGCAGAAGCCCGAGCCAGAACCCGGGAAACGAGATGCCGGAGATTGCCAGCACCATCGACGTCTGATCCTGCCAGTGTCCACGCCGCACGCCGGACAGCACACCGATACCCACGCCGACCGTGACCGACCAGAGCATCGCAAAGACAGTAAGCAACAGCGTCGGCATGAAGCGTTCGCCGATCAGTTCGACCACCGGCTGGTGCGTCTTGAT
>DATMND010000061.1:0-2032 GCA_035569235.1 Acetobacteraceae bacterium
GCCTGGTGAGTGAGCTACGCGCCCGCGGCGTCGATACGCTGGTGGACGGCGCGCACGCTCCCGGCATGGTGCCGATCGGCCTGTCCACGCTGGGTGCGGCGTACTACACCGGCAACGCCCATAAGTGGCTTTGCGCCCCGAAGGGAGCCGCATTCCTGCACGTGCGTCGCGATCGGCAGGCGGAGCTGCATCCGAATGTGATCAGCCATGGCCTCGCGGCCGGGTTCCATGCGGAATTCGATTGGACGGGCACCTTCGATCCCACGCCATGGTTGTGCATTCCGCATGCACTTGAGTTCATCGGCGGCCTGCTGCCCGCCGGCTGGCCGCAGGTCATGGCCGCGAATCGCGCACTGACGTTGCAGGCCCGTGCCTTGCTGCTCAAAACCTGCGCAGGCGGCCTTCCCTGCCCCGAATCGATGATCGGGTCGATGGCCTCGATCCCGTTGCCGGTACCCGAAGCGGGTTCGCCTGCCGCCCGCCTCGACTATCGAGGGTTGCACGCCTGGTTTCGCGAGCGCGGCGTCGAGACGTGGCTCTACGCGGATCCGGTGCCGCTGCTGCGCATCTCGGCGCAACTTTACAATCACGTGGACCAGTTCAGGCATCTCGCGACCCTGCTCGAGGAAGCATTGCGTGGCCGCTGAGCTCGGCCCGGGCCACATCCGGGCGCGCCTTTCGACGTTCGACACCGCCATGGTGGTGTTCAGCCTGGTGGTGGGCATCGGCATTTTTCGCACCCCGGCGCTCGTTGCCGGCGCGGCCGGTGGAACTGCCTTGTTCTTTACCGCGTGGATCGCCGGCGGGCTGATCAGCCTGATCGGCGCTCTGACCTTCGCCGAGATTGGTTCGCGCTATCCGCGCGCGGGGGGCTACTACCGCGTTGTCGCGGATTGCTACAACCCAACGTTTGCATTCATGTTGAACTGGGCGCAGACCCTGATGCAGGGCGCCGGCGCGGCCGGCGTGGCGTTCATAGGCGCCGACTATTTGATGCCGGTGCTGCTGCCGCCGCAGTGGCGCACTCCGCACGCATCGCTGACGCTGGCGTGCGCGACCATGCTGATCCTGCTGACCCTGAACTACCGCGGCGTGAAACCGGGCGCACGCGTGCAAAATCTGTTGTCGGTCGCGAAGATCGCCATGATCGTGGGTCTCGCGCTGCTCGCGCTGCTGCTGGCGCCGCGCGCCGGCGCGTCCGGCGCATCACCCTCCGCCGCTCCCACCGGGCTGCGCCTGCTGTCCGCATTGATACCCTGCTTCTATTCCTATGGCGGGTATCAATTGACGATGAACCTCGGCGCCGACCTCAAGGATGCTCGGCGGCGTTTTCCGCTCGCCATCACCGCCGGCATGGTCACCGTCGTCGGACTCTACCTGCTGCTCAACTTCGCCTATCAGCGCGTGCTCAGCATCGGCGGCATCGCCGACTCGACGCTGGTGGCGGCTGCGCTGTCGCGCGCGACCTTCGGTCCGTACGGCGAAGTGTTGATTTCGATTGCGGTATTTCTGTCGGCGGCCGGGTTCGTGAACGCGACCATCATTCAAATGCCGCGCAGTTTCTATGCCATGGCACAGGACGGCGTCCTGCCGCGGGCATTCCTGCGGGTGAATCCGGACACCCAGGTGCAGGAGGTCGGCCTGCTGTTCTTCGGTGCCACCATGCTGCTGCCGGCGTTCGTGCTCGGGTCGTTCGATAAATTGCTGCACTATGTGATGTTCACCGATACGCTCACGCTGGCGGTGGTCGCCTCGACGCTGTTCATGCTGCGGCGTCGGCATGCGGGTGACGGCGGCTTCTCGATGCTGGGGTATCCCCTGCTGCCGATTTTCTACATTGTCTGCTTGCTCGGCGTGGCGCTGCGGGTCTTTTCCCTGGAGCCGCGGCTCGCGGCGGCGGGCATCGTGATCTTGCTCACCGGCTGGCCGCTGTTTCGGCTGGGAAGCCGATTGTTCGGCGGCCACGGCACGGTAGACTCTTGAACATGAACATACCCGCTCCGCGCCGCCAGGCGGCATTGGCCTTCATTTT
>DATMND010000062.1:0-25622 GCA_035569235.1 Acetobacteraceae bacterium
CGCTGTCCGGTCCAAGCGAGTGATTGGGATCGCCGCGCTCATCCGATGCCTCCTGGGGCAAGAATCGCCACCAGGACATCGAGTCGAAAGATCGAGCGATTCGGAACCCTGGAGAGTCAACGTCAGCGCGGATTGGTATAATTTGCCGTTCCTGCGCTAGACAAAGTAAGGAACTTGCCCGCATCGATAACATTGCATTATCGTGTCAATCTCCCGATCGGGAACCGCTTCGCTTTCATCAATGTAGCGTATCGGACGGAGGCCTCAGATCTGCTTCGGGGGGTCCCTCAGGCACGTCTGGCAGGATCTCGACCACTTTCCACGTGATGCTGTCGTGTGTCCGGCTTTCCTGGAGTTCGCCGTTTGTCCGAAGGAGTTCCCGAATCGCGCTCAGGTGAGGATGGCGGCCCGACTCAATTACGGCGAGAACGGTCTCCGCCCCCACTCCGTCCCGAGACCGGTGGAGCGCCGCAATGAGAGCGGCTAACGCAGTGGCGACGTAAGGAGTCATGCCAACTGTAGACACTGTGAAGGATAAAAAGACATTGGGAAACGTGACTTTTCGATTTATCTCGACATTGCGCAACTGGTCATCCAGAGCGGCCACAACGAGATTGGCATAGCCGAAAAGTGTCGATCTCCTTGTCGGGAGACTCTGTGAAAGCACATCGGTCAACTTCGCAGCGACGCCGAGCTCCTTTGGCTTCGTGCGCCTGAGAAGTCCGTCGATCTGGTCGTCGGCGTCGCTCGACATAAAGCTGATGAACCGCGCGAGGTAGCTTGTTCCGGCAGAAATCGGGCCTTTGAGAAGCTTACGGAACTCCCCGGCTTTACTCGTCAGAGCCGAAACCAAAACAGTCGCTCGGAAGTATTCCTCCAGAGCGGAACTCCGGAACGCCCAAACTCCGCGGTCTTGTCGCGCTAGCAAGCCTGTATGCTCGCTTAGCATGCTCAGAAGACTCTCCTCCCCGTATCCGGCATTGATCTCAGAAGCTAGCGGCGTGGTATCTCCATCGCTGACTTCAAGCTTGTGCGTAGCCGCAAACCTCGCCAGGATTCTGCGCTTCTCGGCTGGCGAAAGATTACGACTTTTAGTCCGAACAACGCCCCGGCTTGCGTCCCAACCGTCCACAAACATATCGACGACGCCGGCGATGATCTCGGTCACATAGGACGGTGTGATTTCGTGCCGCAGGAACCGCGCGATAATCAGCGACAGAGCAAGCGGATTGGCGACGATCCAATCCAAGGCCGGCTCCGCCTCAACCTTCGCTGTAAAAGTTTTCCAAGACTTAGTCTCGTAAAGCCTGTGATAGGCAAGCTGCCGGCATCGGGAACGGTCAAGGGGGAGCAGATCCGCGCGCAGCAGCCCCACATCGAGTTGGATTCCGACCTGCGGCCGCGTCGTGACAAGATACCGACAGTATGGGAAGCTGCGCGTGAACTCGGAAATGCTCCGTATCGCCAAATTACGATACTCAGCCGGAACCTCGTCCAGACCGTCAAACGCGACGGCGAGCATCCCGCGCCGTGCATACGCTCTGAGGTCACGGCCGAGCCAGGGAGCACCCATCTCCACCGCCTCTCGGCGGAGCGCGATTTCCATAGTGTCGCTACTGCTGAAGTGGCGGAGTGAAACGCACAGTGGCAGGACGGTGGCGTCGCCACGCCGTGTGCGGTCCGCGTGCCATAGCAGCCAGTGGCGAAGGAGCGTCGTCTTCCCGGATCCGGGCGCACCTGACACCAACAGATAGCTTTGCTCGCGAAGTTCACCCCACGGAATGAGGTTCGGCTCTCCTTTGGTCAGCGCAAGCCGGGGCTCTACGAAGCCACCTAAAATGTGCGCACGTTGTTCGGGAAGGATGCCTTCGGACAAGCCATACCGAGAGTGGAGACCAAGGACTAAGCGCTCGATATCCTCTGGGCCAACTTCGCCAGGAGGCGACTCATCGCCTACTTCCACTGTCTCCAGGTCTATGTCAGCTTCCAAGTCGGCGAAAACCTGATCGTCGGCGTTCCCGGACTCGAGTATAATCGCAGTACGTGATCGCCCGTCTATGTGCACAGAGCCACGTCGAGTGGTATAGCCACGTTGCGCGAGCCGTAGCCGCTCGGATATGGCCGGGAATGGCAGTCCCGCTGTCAGCCAATCCTGACTGACAATAAAAAAGCCCTCGCATGGATCGACGGGGATGAGTTCGGGTTCGCCGGTGTTCATTCTAGAGCCCCCCTTCGATGCTAGCGAAGTACTTGCCCCAAACCTCCGGGCACCCTAGGGCTTCGAGAACGGCCTTAAAATCCGCCACCGCTTGCCGTTTGGCCTCGGGTGCGCGGTGTTTGCTCATGACCTGAGTCTTGAAATAGCCAAGCCTAATCTCTCCCTTCATAGTAGCAAGCATTGGCTGGTACTCCTCAAGCAGAATTGTGCGCGTCTCGGTCGCTAGGGAAAATCCTCTCGCCATGAACTTCACTGCCCGGATGAACACCTGCGCCTTTTGATGGCGATCGTGCGGGCCTGGAGCAAGCCGAAGCGTTTTGGTATCACAATCTGATACTCCGTGCCCACTCGGGTCTATGATAACCTCGTTTTTAGAATCATAATAGACCGCGTTGCAAGCGAAGTCCCTGTAAGCGAAATCCCGGGCAAACCCGACGCCGAAGGTGGCCGCATTGGTGCCGGGAAGCGAATTGGAAAAAATCTTGACATCAATGAATGGATCGCCGCTCTCCGGCGTGCCGCCGAGCCTAATGTAGCCGCGGCGGTCATGCCCAGTCGATCTCGTCAGATACATGTCTTGGACAAAGCCGAGCATCCTCGTGAGCGGCATGGTTGTTACTAGATCGATATCGTTTGCTGGCTTGCCGGCCAGTGTGTTACGTACGGTCCCGCCGACCAGAAAAACTTCGTACCCGCGACCCCAGAACTCCTCGACTAGTTCCTGATAGCTTGGACCCGGGGGAATTCGTTCCGCCATGATGCGCCGAAAAAGGTCGAGAGTTGCAGCACCAGGGCGAAGAAGTCGACCGCCGGACGGCAAATGGCACCAGTTCGGGGACATTCTCGAGAATGGGTCCCTTAACCGCACGTCGTCGAACGACCTATGATGCTGCAGGCCAAAATCGTCGAGGATTATCGCTTGGCCGCGGATGTCGTGTCCTTGCACGACGCCGGCCATCTCTCGCGCCTCGGCGTGCCACAGTACGCGCTCACCCGGGCGCGGGATCGGTGACGGCGGCAACCGCAGGTCTTTCGGATCGACTTGCTCCAAAGTGCACTCCCCTTGAAGAGGATTAGACCATCGAACATCCCAAAAGAGCAACGGTTCAGGCTCCAATCCTGCTTCTTGATTCGAGCGCCTTTGTTCGACCGTTCCGGATTCGGACAAACATTGCCGTCTGATGTATGTCAGGTTTCTCGTCCCTGCGGCCGAAATCGATACGAACGACTGCTTTCGGGATCGGCGACCCTGTCCCCGGATGACTTGGTAGGGTCGGAATCTGCCCGGGGCTTGCTTCCCTACCGGAAAATATTCCTTGCCACTCACCGGCGCTTCATGTTCTCATCCCGTTCATGTCCGCCGCCGCCGAAGCCTCTGATCCACCCACCCAACCGAGCCGTTCGGCGTCCCTCCTCTCCCTCGTCCACAAGCTCATCGACTACGGCCGCGAACTCGCCGCCACGATCCGTCGGCGCGCCTTCACCGACCCCACCTCCGTCCGATGCTGCTTCGGCACCGCCGACGTCGCGCTGATCCTCGCTCGCATCTCCCGCGGCCTGCACCGCGCCGACGCGCTGGAGGCAAGGCTCATCCGCAGCGCCGACCGTCTGGATGCGGCGCCCCCGGTTGCTCCGTCGCAACCCAGGCCGCGCGCACCCCGGCCACCCGTCGCGCCCACCACCGCCGAGGCGGATCCGCGCCTCGCCCGCCTGCCCACCCCGGCGCAGATCGCAGCCGAGGTCCGCCGCCGGCCGATCGGCGCCGTCATCGCCGACATCTGTCGTGACCTCGGCATCATGCCGAGCCATCCGCTGTGGCGTGAATTGAGCATTGTCATCATCAGACACGGCGGCAGCCTCGCCCGCCTGGTGAAGGACATCCTCGAGCAGGCGTTTCCGCTCGCGGCCATCGCGCGGGCCAGATCGCCGGCGCCGCCCCCGCGATTCCCCGCACCCGTCCCTACCGGCCCGCCCTGAACCCGTCGCAGTCGAAGCGCCCTCGTACGCCGCCGAGGAACGTCCGCTGAATGCTCGCCCTCCGCGCGTGGCCGTGCATCGGCTCGGCCGGCAGCCCTTCGTGCAGCCGCCGGTCTCGGCCCACGTAGCCAGTTTAGTGGACACCGCAGGTCAAGCAAGAATTTTAGCGCAGATGCAGGAAGGCGATGCACGCCGAACACGCAGATGGTTCAGTGCAGTTCACAGACCGTGGACCACGCGTTTGATCTCCAGGCGTGACTTGCCGAAATTAAACAGCAGGCAAAGCTGCAGGCCTGTCGCTTTGAGATAATTGGTGCATTGCATCCGGTGCGCGTCGTCCAGTGCTTTGACGGTCTTCAGTTCGACCACAGCCCGCCCCCGCGAAGGCGGGGGTCATTGACCAGCAGGTCCGCGAAGTACTCGCCAACCAAGATGTCTTTATAGTGCACCCTGGCGGCGTATTGCTGTACAGTCGATAGTCCCGCGGCACGAACCTCATATGCCAACGCGTTCTCATAGACCTTTTCCAAGAATCCTGCCCCAAGCGTATTCAGTACAGTGAACGCGCAGCCGATCACGCGCCCTGACAGTTCATTCAGCTCGCGATTATCTGCGTGTTCCGCGTGCATCGTCTTCCTGCATCTGCGCTAAAATTCTTGCTTCGCGATGCTGCGGACGAATGGTTACGGAAACGTTGACAGGCAAGCGACGCGACAGCTGCATAAAGCGTTCCGGAGTCTTGGACTCAAGCCAGGCACAAGCGTTCAGAACCTTCCCGCGCAGTTCAACCGGTCAAAATCACTGTGCAGAAGTAGCAAGTGCCTACGCCGCCAACGCACCCCGTACCGCCGCCAACGCCGCATCAGCCTGTGCGCCATCAGGCCCGCCGGCCTGTGCCATGTCCGGCCGTCCACCACCACCCTTGCCACCCACCGCGGCCGACGCGGCACGCACAAGCTCCACCGCGTTGAACCGCTTGATCAGATCCGGAGACACGCCGACCACGATGCTGGCCTTACCTTCCGCCGTGGATACAAGTGCCACTACGCCGCTGCCGATCTGCTTGCCGATCGCATCCGCCAACCCCTTGAGGTCGCGCGCCGGCACCTCGCCCAGATTGCGCGCGGCAAGCTTGACGCCATTCACCTCTTCCACCTCGGCCGCACTCCCCCCGGTGGCGAGCTTGCGCTGCAGGTCGGAAATCTGGCGGTCCTGCTTGCGCCGCTCCTCCAGCACCGCGGCGACACGTTCGGGAACATCGGCAGGGCTCGCCCGCAGTAATCCCGCCACGTCGTTCAGCCGGCGCTGCGTCTCGGCCACCACCGCCTCGGCATACGCGCCGGTCACCGCCTCGATGCGCCGCACGCCGGCGGCCACGGCACTCTCGGACAGGATCTTGAAGTAGCCGATGTCGCCGGTGCGCCGGACATGCGTGCCGCCGCACAGCTCAATCGACCAGGCCGCCTTGTTGCCCTCGCCGCGCCCCATCGCGACGACGCGCACCTCCTCGCCGTATTTCTCGCCGAACAGCGCCATCGCGCCCATCTCGACCGCGGCATCCGGCGTCATCAGTCGCGTCGTCACCTCGCTGTTTTCACGCACCCGCGCATTCACCTCTGCTTCCACCCAGGCGATATCGTCCGCCGTCATCGGCCGCGGCTGCGAGACGTCGAAGCGCAGCCGATCAGGCGCGTTCAGGCTGCCCTTCTGCGTGACATGCGTCCCCAGCCGCTGGCGCAGTGCCTCGTGCAGCAGATGCGTCGCCGAGTGATGCGCGCGGATCGTGGTGCGACGCGCGTGGTCAACCTCGGCCAGGATCGGCGTACCGACACGCGCTTCGCCGGCCTCGACACGGCCGAGGTGCACGATCAGATCGCCGAGCTTCCTCTGCGTGTCGGTCACCGCGATCCGCAGCCCGTCGGGGTCGGTGATCGTGCCGGTGTCGCCGACCTGACCGCCGCTTTCGCCATAGAACGGCGTCTGGTTCAGCACGACCGCGACCTCGCGTCCGGCACCCGCCTTGTCGACCGGCGCGCCATCCACCACGAGCGCCAGGATTTCGGCTTCCGCAATCTCGGTCGAGTAGCCGAGGAATTCCGATGCGCCGACCTTCTGCTTCAGTTCGAACCAGACCCGTTCGGTGGCCGCCTCGCCGGATCCCGCCCAAGCGGCGCGGGCACGCGTGCGCTGTTCCTCCATCGCCGCTTCGAAACCGGCGAGGTCCACGTCCCGCCCCTCCTCGCGCAGCGCGTCCTGCGTCAGATCGAGCGGAAAGCCGAACGTGTCGTAAAGCCGGAACGCCACGGTACCCGGCAGCGGCTGGCGGTTGCCGAGCCTGGCCGTCTCCTCGGTCAGCAGATGCAGCCCGCGCTCCAGCGTCTGACGGAAGCGCGTCTCCTCCAGCAGCAGGGTCTCGACGATCAGCGCCTCGGCGCGCCCAAGCTCGGGATATGCGGCGCCCATCTGCCGCACCAGCGCCGGCACCAGCCGATACATCACCGGCTCCCGCGCGCCCATCAGGTGGATGTGGCGCATGGCGCGTCGCATGATCCGGCGCAGCACATAGCCGCGGCCTTCGTTGGACGGCAGCACGCCGTCCGCGATCAGGAACGCGACGCTGCGCAGATGGTCGGCCACCACCCGGTGGCTGACGCGGAACGGGCCGTCCGGGTCCTGTCCGGTGGCCTCGGCGCTCGCCAGGATCAGCGCGCGGAAGATGTCGATGTCGTAGTTGTCGTGCTTGCCCTGCAGGATCGCGGCAATCCGCTCCAGTCCCATGCCGGTGTCGATCGAGGGCCGCGGCAGCGGCACCCGCGTACCTGGCGGGCCCTCCTCGAACTGCATGAACACCAGGTTCCAGACTTCGACGAACCGATCGCCATCCTCGTCCGGCGAGCCGGGCGGCCCGCCAGGGATCGCCGGTCCATGGTCAAAGAAGATCTCGCTGCAGGGGCCGCAGGGGCCGGTTTCGCCCATGCGCCAGAAATTGGCATCGGTCGGGATGCAGATAATCCGTTCGTCGGCGAAACCGGTCACCTTCTTCCAGATCGCCGCCGCATCCTCGTCCTCGGCGTACACGGTGACCAGCAGCCGGTCCTTCGGCAGCCCATAATCCCGCGTCATCAGCTCCCAGGCATACGGGATCGCCTTCTCCTTGAAGTAGTCGCCGAAGCTGAAATTGCCGAGCATCTCGAAGAACGTGTGGTGGCGGGCGGTGTAGCCCACGTTGTCGAGATCGTTGTGCTTGCCGCCGGCGCGGACGCATTTCTGCGCCGTGGTGGCCCGCACGTAGGGGCGCTTCTCCTGGCCGGTGAACAGGTTTTTGAACTGCACCATGCCAGCGTTGGTGAACATCAGCGTTGGGTCGTTGCGCGGCACCAGCGGCGAGCTTTCGACCACCTCGTGCCCGTTGCGGGCGAAGTAGTCGAGGAAGGCGGCGCGGATGTCGTTGCTGCTGGCCATGGCGGGCGGGCTCTGCTCCAGAGAAGCCGAAGGACCAGGAAGTAGCGCAGCCGTCCTGTCCCTGTCACCCCAGCCGAGGCCGGTGCGCCTGGACGGTCAGCTGCGCCGACGGGTCACCGCCGATACGGCGTGGGCAGCAGCGTCCGCACCGGCAGCTTCGTCAACCCGGTGGGACCGTGCACGATCACCAGCGCATCCGGACAATGATCGAGGAACATCTCGCGGCAGGCGCCGCAGGGCGGCACGACCGCCAGTTCCCGGTCCGTTTCGTCGGGCTTCGGATGACGCACGGCCACGACGGTATCGATCTTGCCGTCCCCCTCGAGCAACGCTCGACCGAGCGCCACCGCCTCGGCGCAGATCGAAAGCCGTCCCACGGTCGCCCCGAGGTGCAGTCCGGTCCAGACGCGCCCATCCACCCCACGGATGGCAGCTGCAACGGTGTGCCAAAATGGCCGGTAATGCCGCGCCAGCACGTCATGCGCCGCGGCGATCAATGCATGATCAGCCTCGGACAGAGTTCGTGCAGGCAGCGTCGCATCATTCAGCCGCTTCGGCCTCCTCAGCCTCGTCCAGCGTCGAGAGCATGGCATTGGCCACCACGCCCGACAATTCACGCACGCGCTTCTCGATCGAGTCTGCCATGTCGTGGTGATCTCGCAGGAACTGCTTGGCGTTCTCCCTGCCCTGACCGATCCGCTGGCTGTCGCAACTGAACCAGGCACCGGACTTTTCCACCACGCCTGCCTTTACCCCCAGATCGACCAGCTCGCCAACCTTGCTGATCCCTTCGCCGTATATGATGTCGAACTCGACCTGGCGGAACGGGGGGGCCAGCTTGTTCTTCACCACCTTCACGCGCGTCTGGTTGCCCACCACCTCGTCGCGCTCCTTGATCTGGCCGATCCGGCGGATCTCCAGGCGGAGCGAGGCATAGAACTTCAGCGCATTGCCCCCGGTGGTGGTCTCCGGATTGCCGAACATCACACCGATCTTCATGCGGATCTGATTGAGGAAGATCAGCAGACACTTGCTGCGCGAGACGCTGCCGGTCAGCTTGCGCAGCGCCTGGCTCATAAGCCGCGCGTGCAGGCCCATGTGGCTGTCGCCCATCTCGCCTTCCAGTTCCGCCCGCGGTACCAGCGCCGCGACGCTGTCCACCACCAGCACATCGACCGCTCCCGATCGCACCAGCGTATCCGCGATCTCCAGCGCCTGCTCGCCCGCATCCGGCTGGCTGATCAGCAGGTTGTCCACGTCCACGCCCAGCTTGCGCGCATAGATCGGGTCCAGGGCGTGCTCCGCATCCACGAAGGCGCAGGTGCCGCCAAGCTTCTGCGCCTCGGCGATCGCGTGCAGTGCCAGCGTCGTCTTGCCGGAGCTTTCCGGCCCGTAGATCTCGATGATGCGTCCGCGCGGCAGTCCGCCGATGCCTAGCGCCAGGTCCAGCCCGAGCGATCCCGACGGGATGACCTCGATATGCTCGTCCCCGGGTCGCGCACCCATCCGCATGATCGAGCCCTTGCCAAAAGCCCGCTCGATCTGTGCCATCGCGGCATCCAGCGCCTTGTTCTTTTCCATCAGAGGAGTCCTTGTCCTAGCGAATCTCTACAACCGTACGTGCGCATCAGTCTGTCGAACATCACGCATAGATTGTATCCATGCGGCCGTTTCGTTCAAGCGAACAAAGGCCCAGTTTCTCGATCGCGCACGCCCCGCGCGGGCTGGTCGAATCGATGTTTACTTTATGTTCTAGCAATTCGTGAAATACAAGAACCATCTGTGAACATCCGCCTATGGAGTTCCGGTGTTTAGTGGCGTCATCGTCTTAACGGGCGCCCTGCCGAGTCGCCAGACATAGGCGATGATCTCAGCCACCGCCTGATAGTGTTCCGCGGGAATATCGGCATCGAGCTCCACGCGGTACAGCGCGTGAGCAAGCGGCGGATTGGCCACCATCGGCA
This sequence comes from Acetobacteraceae bacterium, assembly GCA_035569235.1. Lineage (GTDB taxonomy): Bacteria > Pseudomonadota > Alphaproteobacteria > Acetobacterales > Acetobacteraceae > JAMXLO01. The sequence continues at coordinate 9,622 of DATMND010000062.1, forward strand.
CGCGATTCGCCGTCGCGACCTCGCGGATACGGGCGGCCAGCGAGTCCACCCCCTTCGCCACCACGCGCGGTGCCGCATGCTTCGCCCGATCATAGGAAAGCGCCACGGCGTAGTGTGTCGGATTGGTGATCACGACGGTCGCCTTCGGCACCGCAGCCAACATGCGCTTGCGTGCGCGGAACATGCGGATCTGCCGGATCCGCGCCTTCACGCGCGGATCGCCCTCGGTTTCCTTCTGCTCTTCCTGGATATCGTGGCGGCTCATGCGCAATTGCTGCGACTGACGAAGGAAAACCCAGAACGTGTCCAGGGCGGCGATCCCGGTTTGCGCCGCCAGCACGACGTACATCACGTGCAATGCCGGACCCGCGGCGCGAGCCAGAAGCTGATTTGGCTCGCTGAACAGCGCCAACACCAGATCCGGCAGGTCTCCCCGCAGCACATGCCATGCGACAAACGCCAGGACCGTGACCTTCACCACCGACTTCACGGCCTCGATCAGGCTGTCGGTACTGAGCAGCCGTTTGAACCCCGCCCGCGGGCTGATGCGTGAAAGATCCACCCGCAATGCGCGCGTGTTCAACAGGAAGCGGCTCTGGACGAGCACAGCCGCCACACCGGCGAGCATTGCCGCCAGCACGAATGGCGCTGAACCGCGCAGCCAGAGAACGCCCGCAAGGCGGAACGCACTGCCATCGGTCACGTCGAACTCGTGCGCCCTGGCCATGAATGTGCTGAGACCTTGCGCCAGGTCACGCGTGGCTCCCGGGGCCGCCCATATCAGTGCCAGGGTGACTGCCGCCATGCCGGCCAGGGTGACCATCTCGCGGGAGATCGGCACCTGGCCTTCTTCCCGCGCCCGTTGCTGACGTCGCGGTGTCGCGGCTTCCGTCCGTTCGCCTTGCGGTGCCTGGTCAGCCACTGCGCGTCACAGCCCCGGCAGGCTGGCGAAGCCGGATTGAACAGCCGTTTGCCAAGCGGTCAGAAGGGCGGTTGCCACGGCGGCGAGCAGGACGATCCCTCCCAGGATCTGCCCGGGCATGGCGACGAAGTACACTTGCAGCCGAGGCACCAGTCGGGCGAGCAGGCCGGTCGCCACGTGCCAGATGATGCTGGCAAGCAGGAATGGCGAGGCCAGACGGATCGCCAGCGCGAAGCTGTCCGCCACCGCGCGGACGGCGGATTGCGTGGCATCCGCCGCGGGCAGCAGCGCGCCGGCTGGTATCAGCCGATAGCTGCCCGCAAGTGCCGCCAGCGGTATTGCATAGAGGCCCGTGACCAGGATGGCGAGCGGGGCGGCGAGTGCGAACAGGCGCGCGATGGGTGTGGCCTGGCCGCCAAGCTCGGGGTCGGGTTGCAGCACGTTGGCGACCCCCAGCATGTAGGCGATGAACTGGCCGGCAACCGGGAGCGCCAGTACCAGCAGACGTGCCAGCCAACCCAGCCAGAGGCCCGTCATGACTTCGGCTGCAATCATGAACGCGGCTTGCAGGCGCGCCTCGGGAACCGCCGGGATCGATGGCTCGATGCCGGGCAGCAGCAATGCGGTGACGCCGAGCGCGAGACCGACCCGGACGATCGCCGGCGGTTCCGCCTCCCCCAGTCCAGGCAGCGTGATGATCGCGGCTCCGACGCGCGCCATCACCAGCACGAAGGCGAATGCCCAGGCGGGCAGCGTTGCGAGCAAGGTGGCTGCGTCGTCGTTCACGAGCCGCCGATCGCGATAAGCCGATCAAACAATGTGCGCGTGTAGTCTGAAAGCGTGGACAGCATGAATGGCCCAAGCAGCACGAGTGCGACGCCGATTGCGAGGACCTTCGGCACGAAGGCGAGCGTCGCCTCGTTGATCTGGGTGATCGCCTGCAGCAGCGAAATGATCAGGCCGACGCCGAGCGCCACCATAAGGGGCGGCCCCCCCAGCTTCAGCATCACCAGCATGCCGTCCCGCAGCGACACGGCGATATCGGCGTCATTCATGGCTTCGGCTGTCCTGCTGGTCGGAACGCAACAAACGGCGGCTCAGATCGGCATCTTAATGATGTCCTGGTAGGCCTGGACAACCCGGTCGCGGATGGCGGTTGCGGATTGGAGGGTGAGTTCGGCGCGCGCCAGCGCGGTGACGACGTCGGTGAGGTTGCCGCCGCCGGCGATCGCTTCCGTGGCCTTGCCTTCGGCCGCATGGCCGCTATCGATCGCGCCTTGCAGGGCACGCTCCAGCGTTGCGCCGAAGCTGCCCGTCTCGCCGCCAGCGCCAGCGTCGGCGGCCGCATCGCCACGATCGACCCGGGCATAGGCATTGGCCGCGGCCGAGGGGGTCACGACAATCGTTGGTATCGTGCTCATTGGTCGTTATTGCCCTCGCCAAGCCGGGACTTGAAGTCTTGGTTTGGCCGCCTGCGCGGACGGTGACTGACTGCGGCCGTCATTTGAGCAGATCGATCGTGCGCGTCAGCATGCTGCGCGTGGCCTGCATGACAGAGAGGTTCGCATTGTAGGAACGCTCGGCCTCGCGCATGTCCATGACCTCGACCAGGCTGTTGACATTCGGCAGCTTGACGTACCCCTCGGCGTTGGCGGCCGGGTTGGACGGATCGTAGCGCAGCTGGAACTCACTTTGGTCTCGGCCGACCGCCTTCACCTGGACGGCCTGCGTGCCAAGCTGCTGATCGAAGGCGTTCTGAAACGTCACGGTCTTGCGGCGATAGGGATCCGCGCCAGGCGTTGATCCGGTGGTGTCCTGGTTTGCCAGGTTCTCGGCGATGACGCGCAGCCGCGTCGTCTGCGCATCCATCCCGCGTGCCGAGATGCTGAGTGCCTTGTCGATATCCATGTCGGCCTCCCGCGTTGCCTAACCCGATGATGACCGACCGAGAGCCATACCGAACAGCCCGAGGTACTTCTTGTAGATCGTTGTCACCAGCGCATGCGTCGTTTCCGTATCCGCCACCTTGATGAGCTGATCGTCCAGCGTGACGGCATTGCCATCGGGTGCACGGGCAGCAGGACGCGGCTCGGCCTCGATTTGCTGGCCGGCGCCCGCAAGGCCAGACATATGGTTGGGCTGGGTGCGTGCTGGTGCAATCGCATTCGCGCCTGCGAGTGTCGCGGCGAATGGCTTCAGGTCATGCGGCCGGTAGCCGGGCGTATTGGCATTCGCGATGTTCTGCGCAAGCAGCGCCTGCCGCCTGTCCGCCCAGGCCAAGCGCCGCTCCGCCAGATCGAACAAGCCGATTTGAGTCGAATCCATGCCGACAGAGTGCGCCCCAGGATTGAATGGCGGGTTAACTGGCCGGTGATAAGGCTTCGGTAATTCCTTTCCATTAGGCTCGGCGCGATGTTCGAGAATTCTCCGCCCGCTGTGCCACGGCCTACGGAAGCACCAGGCGATGCAGTGCGCACCTTCGCTGAGGCGCTGACAAAGCGGGTCGATCTTGCCCGCGCTCTGGTCGACTCAAATCGCGAGGTCGATCTTACCGGCCTCGATGACCAGATTGGGCTGCTATGCGCCAAGACCCTTGACCTGCCGCCCGACGAAGGACGCCGGATGCGTCCCCGGGTGATCGCACTGTTCGGTGCAGCGGAGGGGTTGTCGCGCGCTCTCGCCGCGCATGGTCCGCGTTCCCGCTGACCACGGCATTCGCGCTCGGCAAAAGGCCGCGCCATGGTGATCACATCCGCCTCGCTTCTGACCGCAGTCGCCACGCTCGTCGCCGTGCTGGCATTGATCTGGCTCGCAGGCCGCGCGGCACGCTTCGGCGGCCTTGCACGACGTCCGACCAGCGGTCGTCTGCTGTCGGTGCTGGACGTCATCGCGCTCGATGCCCGCCGGCGTCTGTATCTGATCGAGTGCCAGGACAAACGGGTGCTGTTGCTCACCGGCGGGGGTCAGGATGTCGTCGTCGGCTGGCTCAGCGAGCATCCGCCCGACGCTGGGCGCGCCAAATGAGATACGGGCGCTGGCTCGCTCCGCTTGTGCTCGCCCTGCTGCCGGCGCTCGCGCACGCGCAATCGCTGGCCATCGACCTTGGCGGCGCCGGTCAGGCAGGTGCCACCGGCCGCCTGGTGCAGATCACCGCGCTGGTCACCGTGCTCTCGCTGGCGCCCAGCCTGCTGGTGATGGTCACCGCCTTCACCCGCATCGTCATCGTGCTGTCGCTGTTGCGCAGCGCGCTCGCCACGCAGGGCACGCCGCCCAACATCGTGCTGATCGGGCTCGCATTGTTCCTCACCTTCTTCGTTATGCAGCCGACGTTGGATCAGTCCTGGACCACGGGTCTTCTGCCGCTCACCGAAGGGCGAGTCGGCGAGCTTGAAGGTCTGCGCCTGGCCACCGAGCCGTTCCGTCATTTCATGACGGCCAATCTGCGTCCGGCCGACCTGCAGCTCTTTCTCGACATCGCACATCTTCCGGTGTCGGCGACCCCGGACGATGCGCCCTGGCGCGCGGTTGTTCCGGCTTTCCTGGTGGGCGAGTTGCGCCGTGCCTTCGAGATGGGGTTCCTGCTGTTCCTGCCATTCATGGTGATCGACATGGTGGTGGCAAGCGTGCTGATGAGCCTCGGCATGATGATGCTGCCACCGAGCGTGGTTTCCTTGCCGTTCAAACTGATATTCTTCGTGATGGTGGACGGTTGGCGCCTGGTGTCCGGGAGCCTGGTGCAGAGCTTCAGCAGCCAGTGACCGGCGATGGCACAATCAGGCTGGCGCTGCCATAATACCGAGCGCCCTAAATGTTGACGTACGGCACTGGCCCTACACACGTCATGGCCGGGCTTAACCCGGCCATCTGTAGCGGCACTGCGGCTGCAAAGATGGCCGGGTCAAGCCCGGCCATGACGGTTTCGCGGTGACGCCGCACCTGCCCGGAGAGTCAATCTTTAGGGTCCTTGGTATAAGGTTCACGCTGCCTGCCACATGAGGGCGCGCGAGGTAATTGCTGCGCTGCGGGCGGATGGCTGGGTCGAAGTACGCATCGTTGGCTCACACCGGCAACTGCGGCACCCGGTGAAGCATGCCTTGGTGACCGTGCCGATGCATGGGCCGCGTGACCTCAAGATCGGGACACCTGTCTCCATCGAACGGCAGAGCGGGTTGAATTTGAGACGGAGATAGGGAATGGCACTGCGCAGCTTCCTCGCCGTTGTTATTCAGGATCAGGGCGACGGGCCCGAAGATGGCTATGATGTCGTGTTCCCCGACTTTCCAGGTTGTGCAAGCAGCGGCGAAACCCGTGAAGCTGCCGAGGAAGCTGCCGGCGAAGCGTTGTCGATCCACATTGAAGAGATGCTTCGGGTGGGGGAGGCAATCCCGCTCCCTGGCCCGTACCGCAACCCGCCCGACTGGTTGGTCCAACAGCCCATCAAGGTTGTTGGCTCCCTTATGCTTTCGGTCGAACTGCCTGAGCTGGCGCAGCGGGCTTGAGCGGTAGCGAAAGGCGCCTGCCGCGCCAGGAATGTCCGGCTCAGTACCGTTTGTAAGGCAGGAACTTGCCCGACATGGCGACCTTCACCCGATCGCCCTTCTGGTCGGGTTGACGCTCCAGTGACATGTCGAAGTCGATCGCGCTCATGATGCCGTCGCCGAATTCCTCCTGGATCAGCTCTTTCCACGTGGTGCCGTAAACCATGACCAGCTCATAGAAGCGATAGATCAACGGGTCGGTCGGCACCGCGCCGGGCAGCGAGCCGCGATACGGAATCGCCTGCAGGAGTTCCGTCTCGGCCGCGTCCAGGCCGAACAACCGCGCCGCCTTCTCCGCAGTCTCCCACGTCATCGACATCTGCCCGAGGCAGGCCGCGCAGGTCCAGGTGGATGAATACCCAAGTTCTGCCGCGATGCCCGCCCAGGTGAGCTTGCGCTGCTGCTTGATCGCCAGGATCCTGCGACCGAGTTCCGTCTTCGCGTCGTTCATGCCTGCCTCCACCGATTGGACCCACGCCGGCGCCAAGCAAATACCGCGCCACGCGGCCGGGGCAGCCGAAGTTACAACAGCCGATACACCGCGGTCTCAAAATCCTGGAACAGGCGCACGGCTTTCTCGTCGAAGAACGGCAATAGCTGCGTCGCATAGACGCCCGTCACCTGCCTTACCGGGTCGATCCAGTAGTATGAGTTCGCCAGCCCAGCCCAGGCGAGCGATCCGGCCGAACGGCCCGTCGGCATCGGCTGGGGATTGATCAGGAAGCTCAGCCCCCACTTCATGCCGTCGATGAAATCGACATCGTTGGAGAAGGGAGGCGCGGCCGTCTTCAGCTTGCGGCAGACCAGATCGCCCATTGCATTGGCCGACATCGTGGCGACCGTCTCGCGCGCCAGCACGCGTGTGCCGTCGAGCGTTCCGCCGTTCATGATCATGCGCGTGAAGCGAAGATAGTCGCCGGCTGTCGAATACAAGCCGCCGCCACCCATTTCGAATTCGGGATCCTGCGGCAACTCCGTGTCGGTGGCCTCGAAGCCGGATGGCGTGCGGTTGTGCACTTTGGCCAGCCGTTGCCTCTGCGCCGGTCCGATTTTGAACCCGGTGTCCGCCATGCCGAGCGGCCGCAGCAGGTTCTGCTGCATATACGCGCCGAGACGCTGGCCGCTGACGGCCTCGACCGCCTTGCCGGCCCAATCGATGCCGATGCCGTAGTCCCACCGCTCGCCGGGGTCGAACACCAGCGGGATCGACAGCGCGGCATTGGCGCAGGAGATGATGCCAGGCGTGCCGGTCGCTTCCAGGTAGCGGCCCATCTCCGGATTCCAGATGTCGTAGACGAAGCCGGACGTGTGGGTGAGCAGATGGCGCAGCGTGATCGGCCGTCTGGCCGGCCGCAGCCGAGGCGATCCGTCGGCCGCGAAGCCTTCAAGCACTTGCACCTTGCCGAGTTCCGGCAGCACCGTCGCGATCGGTCCATCGAGCGAAAGCCGGCCCTGTTCCACAAGCTGCATGGCGCAGGCGCCGGTGACGGCCTTGGTCATCGAGGCGATCCAGACGACGGTGTCCGCCGTCATCGGCGTGCCAGACGTCGTGTCGCGCACGCCCGAAGCGCCCGCAAAGATCGGCCCTTCCGCGGTCGCGGCCGCCACGACGATACCAGGCACGTCGCCGGCGTCTGTCGCCCGCTTCAGCAGATCGGTGATTGCCTGCGTGTTCGCCATGGCTTGTTCCTCCCTCGCCCGCAGCATAGGGCCAATCGCCCGTTCTGACGATCAGCCGCCGTCGAGCGCCGCGCGAATGCGCCGGTCGTAATCATCCGCGAGCACATGAAGTGCCGCCGCACTGTCGCCTGTGAACGCCGGGCCGTGCATCAGCGCAAGCATCCGCGGTGCAAGCGTGGCAAGGCTGCGAATGGTCCGCCCCGTGCTCGGATGCAGACTGGAGAATCGGAACAGGTCCTCGGCCGCCGACGCCGGCCCGACAATGTCACCGCCCGTCATAGCCGGCGCCTTCCCGATCTGCGTGAACAGGTCACCGCAGAACAGGGTGCGGGTGGCTTCTTCGTACACCACGCCGGCCTCCCAGCCGTGCGGAATATGCGGCGTATCGAGATAGCGCACACGCTTGCCGCCAAGATCGATCAGCTCACCGTCAGCGAGCGGACGCGGCGTACGGTCCGCCATATCGCTCAGAGACACGCGGCACGCGGTCTGGCCGTGAGCGACCTCCGCCCGTGGCGCCGCCGCCAGGAATTCGTTCATTGCGCCGCATTCGTCGGATTCGTAGTGGCCGAAGGCAATCCAGCGGAGCCGCTCCAACGGCAGCAGGCGGGCAAGCGCCGCAGAAACGGCTGGGAACATGCCGCGTTTGCCGGTGTGGAACAGCAATGGCTCGTCGCCGAGAATGAGGAACACGTTGTAGGTCAGGCCCGCCGGAGGAGCGACCTGCGTTGCGTACGACGAGATCCGGTAGATGCCGTCGCCGATTTCGTCGATGGTCGTATCCATGCCGCTCGCTCCCGTCGATGTGGCGCCAGTTCGTCGGCATGGTGGACCCGAACGCCTGCCAAACCTAGTCTACGACCAGCGGAGGCACTGCGATGGAACCCAACCTCGTCTCCTATTCCCCAATTCTGCACCGCCCGCCGCTGCGCTGGCCGAATGGCGCGCGCGTGGCGCTCTGGGTCGTGCCCAACATCGAGCATTACGAATATTTGCCCAAGTTCGTCCGCACCCGCGATCCCTGGCCACGCTCGCCGCATCCCGACGTGCTTGGCTACACGCAGCGCGACTACGGCAACCGCGTCGGGCTGTGGCGGCTGTTCGACATGACGGACGCGCTTGGCATCCGCTGCACCGTCAGCCTGAACATGGCGGTGCTCGAGCATTTTCCGGAGATTCTCGGCGCGATGGAGGCGCGCGGCTGGGAGTACATGTCGCACGGCATCTACAACACCCGCTATCACTGGAACTTTGCGCGCGACGAGGAGCGCGCGGCGATGGAGGAGAGCAAGGACATCCACCAGCGTCTGACCGGACGGCGGCTGCGCGGGTGGTTCAGTCCGGCGATCACCAACACGCTCGATACGTTCGAGCTGGCAGCCGAGTGTGGCTACGATTACACGGCCGACCTGTATCACGACGACCAGCCGTTCCCGCTGAATGTCAAAACCGGCAGGCTGCTATCCATGCCGTATTCGGTCGATCTGAACGACGTGATCTTGCACCGGCGCGGCGAGGAGGCAGCGGAATTCGCCCGCCAGATCCGCGATCACTTCGACACGGTTTATGAGGAAGGCGCGGAACAGGGCCGGGTGATGTGCATCGCGCTCCACCCCTACTGGGTCGGCCAGCCGCATCGCCTCCGCGCGGTCCGGGCCGCGATGGAATACATCCTGTCGCATCCGGGCGTCTGGCAGACGACGGCGGGTGAGATCACGGACTGGTTCAACTCAAATCATCTGCCGCAGATCGATGCACATCTCGCGGCGCGGGAGGCGGCGAATGGCTGAACCGGTCAGTGTGCCGCCCGTGGGGGAGCAGCGCCACCCGGGCATGGACCATTCGCACCACGCGTTCCGCGCGCTGACCCAGGCGCCGCGTTTCGTCTGGCCGAATGAGGCGCGCATCGCATTCACCGTGACGCTGATGCTCGACTACTGGGAGGTGAACCCGCCGCAGGACGCCAGCCCCGATCCGCGCATTGTTTCGCCGCTGGGAAAATTCTTCCCCGACTGGCTGACCTGGAGCCAGCGCGAGTACGGCGCGCGCGTCGGGATTTTCCGTGTGCTCGACGTGCTGGACCGTTTCGCGGTCACGCCAAGCGTGGCGCTCGGATCCGCGGCGGCGAAGCGCTATCCCGAGTTGGTGGACGAACTGGTCCGTCGCAATGCGTGCTTTCTTGCGCATGGCAGTTACGCGACACGACGCATCACCAGCCGGATGAGCGAAGCCGATGAGCGCGCCTTCATCGTTGAAAGCCGTGACGCGGTGCGGGCAGCGGCGGGTGACGCCCCGCTCGGCTGGTGCGGCCAGGACTTCAACGAGTCCGACCGTACCCCGGCGCTGCTGGCCGAAGCCGGCTTCGTTTACACCACCGATTGGGTGAATGACGATCGGCCATATCTGCTCGGGCCGTACCATGGGCGCAACCTGGTCGCGCTGCCGCCGCAGCCGGAGTGGAACGACCTCGAATGCATGTGGCTGCGGCGTGTGTCACCACCGGTCTGGGCCGACAACGTCGCCGAGGCGTTTGCGTTTTTGCATGACGAGGGGGGCGCGTCGTTCAACCTGACGCTGCATCCCTGGATTGCCGGCCAGGCGCACCGTATCCGCTGGCTGCACGAGGCGCTGTCCCGCGTGCTCGGCCGTGGTGGGATCTGGCAGACGACGACCGACGAAGTGGCAAGGGTCGCGCGCGAACAGCTATGATGGATTGGATCGGCACATGCTGCAACTGAGGCCCAACTGTGAGTACTGCGACAAGGACCTTCCGCCGCACGCCACTGATGCCCGGATTTGCAGCTATGAGTGCACGTTCTGCGCGCACTGCGTCGAGTCCGTGCTGGGCAACGTCTATCCGAATTGCGGCGGCGGGTTCGTCCCGCGACCGATCCGGCCGATCATCGAGCACCGTCCAGGTGCGTGCCTCGGTAAGCAGCCGGCCTCGACGAAACGGGTGCATCTCAAATGGGATCGCGCGGAGCTGGCAGGATTTGTCGAAGCCGTGCGCGGCATCAGGCCTGAAGAGCGGTAAACCGTTATGGCCGGACTGATCCCCGAATCAAGTCCGGGGATGGCCATGACGGTGGGGTGAGATGCCGACGCGCAGAATTCACACTTTTGGCGCGTCCGGCGCGGGCGTTACGACGCTCGGCCGAGCGCTCGCCGATGCCCTGGCAGCGCCTCACCACGACACGGATGACTACTATTGGCACCCGACCGCGCCGCCATATCGCGACAAGCGCGACGTCGCCGATCGTCTACGCCTCATGCGCGAGATCTTTCTTGATCGACCGGCTTGGGTGCTGAGCGGCTCCCTCGACGACTGGGGAGGCGCCGTCGTTCCGCTGTTCGATCTGGTCGTATTCGTGCGCGTCCCAACCGAGGTTCGCCTGCAACGGCTGCGGAATCGCGAGGCGCGACGTTTTGGTCATGCGGCGACGTCGCCTGGGGTTGGCGGCATAAGGAGACCGAGGAGTTCATCGAATGGGCCTCCCACTACGACGATGGAACCCGCGAGGGCCGCCACCTGTCGCGTCATTTGAAGTGGCTCGACACGCTGACCTGCCACGTGCGGCGCGTCGACGGCACGCGGCCGATCCCGGATCTGGTCGATGAAATCATCGCGGTATTTCCAGTTCGCTAGTCAGGGCGCTGCCAGGATATCCATGACCGCGGTGCAGAAGCCCTGCGGTTCTGACCAAACATAAAATGTGTTGTGCCCGGCATGATCACCGCATTGGCGGACTTTGTTGTGGCCAAATTGAAGCCTAAGCTTGCCCACTCTGGTCCCGCAATCCTGGGAAGACAATCCGGTGACGGACTACACAATTGCAACGGTGCGACGCTGGTTCGCCGAGGAACTTCGACACACCGCCCATGTGCGTTCGGCATCGGTGGTCGAGGCATTTGCAACCGTGCCGCGGGAGCATTTCGCCGGGCCTGGGCCCTGGCGCATCCTGAGTCCGATGCATTTAGCCGAATACTGGACCACCGAGGACGCCGATCCACGCCACCTGTACCACGACGTGCTGATCGCGATCGATGAGGCACGTGGGCTCAACAACGGACAGCCGAGCCTTTGGGCCTTTCTGTATGACCAACTCAATCTCGCGCCGGGCGCCAACGTGGTTCATATCGGTGTGGGTGCCGGTTATTACAGCGCAGTTCTGGCGGAAATCGTCGGATCCCAGGGCAGGGTGACGGCCGTCGAGATCGACCCCGTGCTTGCTGGGCGTGCCCGGACGAACCTCGCGCCCGCATGGCCTCAGACAACGGTAATAGCGGCTGATGGGTTTACCTTCCGCCCCGACCGTCCGGCCGACGCCATCATCGTAAACGCCGGGGTCACGCATTTGCCGCTGGCATGGCTCGACTCGCTGGCCAGCGAAAACGGACGGCTGCTCGTGCCGTTGACCGCGGAGGACAGATTTGGCGCATTCATATTGATCACGCGCCAGGCGGACAGAACGAACCGTTATGCCGCTCGTCATGTCTGCCGCGTGGGCATGATCGACTGTGTCGGCGGGCGGAACCCGGACGCAGAAGCGAAACTGTTGGCGGCTTTGAGAATGTCGCGGTTCGCACCGCCGGTTCGCTCGCTGCGGCGCTCACCGGACGAACCGGATGAGACCTGCTGGTTGGCCGGCGAAGGGTGGTGGTTTTCGACTGCGCCGGTTTGACGACGCAAATCGTCAGGCACTCGGTCGCGCGCTGCCCTTCATCTGCGTGCGATGCATGATCCGCCGGGTTGTTGCATCGAACGGATCGCGCCGATGCATCGTGCAGCGGTTGTCCCACAGGACAAGATCGCCCACACGCCAAGTGTTGTACCAATTCAGCTCATTGCGCGTAGCGTAGTGCCAAAGCTCGTCCAGCAACGCCTCCGACTCTGCCAACGCCAGCCCTTCAACATACGCGTTGCGCCGCCGCCCCAGATAGAGACACTGTCGCCCCGTCTCCGGATGCGTGCAGACGATCGGATGATATGTCCCGGGCGAGACAACCGGATCGTCGGTCGCGACGATCCCCTCGCGTACATAGCCGCCGCTGTTGTAGGTGCCGTCGTGCTTCAGACGAAGCCCTGCGACACGCCGCTGCAGTGCTTCCGGCAATTCCTCGTAGGCGCGGTACATGTTGGTGAAGCCCGTATTTCCCCCTGCCGGCGGGATCTCGATCGCGTAGAGCATGCTCGCCTTGGGCGGGTCGTCGAGATACGACATGTCGGTGTGCCACACCGCCTCGCCGGCGCCGAGGCTGCCGATCGCCACGCCGTTCTCGATCACGTTTGAGACGACGTAGATTTCCGGATGACCCTCGACGAACCGGCGCCCGTTCTCCTGGATCGGCGCCAGATCGAGGTCGCCGAACCGGCGGCTGAACGCGATCAGGTCATCGTCATCCAGGTTCTGGCCGCGGAACAGCACGACGAGATGATCGAGCCAGGCGCGGTGGATCGCCGCGAAGGCGCTGTCGTCGACCCGGCGAAGATCTATGCCGCGGATCTCGGCGGCCAGTGCTGCGCCGGTGGGGACGACCTGGATGCGGTCGGTAATAGCTGCGGCTGCGCTGCCGGACATGCCGGTTCTCCGGGTTATGAGGCGAGGCAACAGCTTAGCGTGTCCTGTCGCCTGCGCCAGCCACTTTGCAGAAATGCTACTCGACTATGATCTCGCCAGTCATGCCATCCCAATCATGATCAGCACAGGTCAGGTTGTAGGTGCCAGGCTTGAGCGGCACGAGATCGACGTCGACGCTGGTGCCTGGCTGAAGGACGACCTCCTGTCCGCCGTTCGACAGCACGCGCGGGTCACGCACAATCGCAGCGGCGAGGAACGCCGGCGCGGTGAATTCGTGCAGTTCCTTGCCGCGGTTTTCGAGGTGCAGCTGATAGGGCACGCCGTGGCGGAAGGTCAGCCGCTCCGGAATGAAGCTGTTCTCGACCATCAGAACGTTGATCGGCTGTGCATGCGACCAGTCCACTGTGGCGGGCTGCGATCGCGCATGCGGGATCGACGCGAACATCAGCGGGACAGTCGCAGTGGCCAGGCGGAAAGGTGTCGCCCATCCGCTCATTGCGCGGGGCCAGTCTGTAAGGACCTGAACCGAAATAAGCGAATCATCTGCCCCAAGGACCGCGATCCAAGTTGTCATCCCCGCGAAAGCGGGGACCCAGTTGCGGCCTGGGTCCCCGCTTTCGCGGGGATGACGACAGAGGGGACAAGGTCACCGTCAAACGAAGCACTTATTTCCCCTCAGACCCTAAGACGGGCCTGATGGATGCGACAGTTGGCAACGTCGACACGGCCAATGCGGCGGTCGGCGACATGGCCGTGTATCAGCCGGAGACCGTCGGCAGCCCGACCTGGCGGCGGATGTCGTTGATGATCTGCAGCACGCGCTGGCGGTACGGCAGATACTGCACGCCGAACTCCTGCACCAGTCGGCTGTTGTCGATCAGGTAGTTGCCGGAATTCGCTTTTCCCCCGGTCTCGTGCTCGAAGCTGATGCGCGCGTCGGGCAGAAATTCGCGCACGAGGTTGGCGATCTCGCCCAGGCTGACCGCCACACCGCCTGAACTGTACACCGCGTGGCGTGGCTTGTCCGCCAGCAGCACCCGTGTGAACACCTCGGCGATGTCGTCCACATGGATCGGGCAGCGCATCGCGTCCTGATAGGGGAACGAGATCGGCTTGCCCTGCGCCGGCTGCGTGATGATGTTTACGTGGTCCACCGATCCGCGCACCTTGTCGGGCCCGGTGACGTTGGCCGGGCGGACGGCGGTGATCGTCATGCCGTACTTCTCGTTGTAGTCCTGCGCCTGCCACTCGTTGAAGATCTTGTGCATCGCGTACTGCACTTCGCCATGGCGGTAGTCGTCCTCGGTGACCATGCGATCGCCGTAGTGCTTCTGCATGCCATTCACTGCCAGCGAGCTTGCGAACACCACGCGCTGCACGCCGGCGAGCCGGGCGGCCTCGAAGCAGTTGTCCATGCCGAGGATGTTCAGCTTCATCGCCACGTGGGGGGCATGCTCGCTGCCGAGGAAATACGACAGATTGATGATCCGGCTCGGCTTCGCGCTGACGGTGGCGGCCATCACGTCGTCGAACTGCGTCACGTCGCCGCGCATCACGCGGACCTGCTTGCCCAGGTCGTCGAATGACGCGGCACCGGGATTGATATCCATGCACACGACCTCCTCGCCGCGCGCAGCCAGCAAGCGGATCACCCGCAGGCCGATGAAGCCGGTGCCGCCGATGACGAAGACCGCCATGTTCGTTCCTCCCGTGTGGTTGTCGCACCAGCCTGAAGCAAGCAACCCGGGGAGGCAATCGCCCACCCCATGCCGCGCCGGAGGACGCAATGCTCAAGGTTTCACACGGAGGGCACTGAAGAAGGCGCACCGAGCGCCCCCGAGAAGGGAACGGCTGATCCAAATTTGCTGTGGCCCTCGCAGTATCTTCGGTCCACTCCGTGGGAACACTCGCCCACATTTGGCCTGTGGAAACCTCCAGAGGGGCTGGCGGAAATTTCGGGAGCCGTCTAAAACCATTGCAATGACGCGGCGAATCGTCAGGCTCCATGAGGTGCCTTGAACGCGGCGGGATGGGATGGCCGTGTCATCAACTTGATCGAGCGGGGAGACAGCATGTCGAAAGCCTTCATTGCCCAGGTGCTTCAGGATTCGGCCGAACTGACCGGCGCGGCGGCCAACCGCGCGGCCGGCGATCTCATGGACGCCGTCGTCAAGGAGCTGAAGAAGGCCGGCAAGTTCACCCTGCCGAGCTTCGGGACCTTCACCGTGCGCAAGACCAAGGCGCGCAAGGGGCTCAACCCGCGCACCGGCGAGTCCATCAAGGTGAAGGCCGGCAAGACCGTGCGCTTCAAGGCTTCGCCGTCGCTGAAGAAGTCCGTCTGAGCCGCGGCGCCTCGCCGATCGGAGCCAGGTGCGCGTGATGCGCCCTGGCTCTTTGCTTGTCTCCCACCCCGGATTTGGCGTGCTCGTTGTTGCGCTCGGCACGCTGGTGGTGCCGTTCGACTCATCGGTCAACTTCGCGTTCCCCTACATCACGCGGGCATTCGGGCTGCCGGTTCCGGCGATCCAGTGGGTCGTCATTTCCTATACGCTCACCTATGCCGCGCTGATGCTGGTGTTCGGCCGCGTCGGCGACATGCTTGGCTACCGCCGCATATTTCTTGCCGGCAGCGCCTGGAGCGCGATGGCATTTGTGCTCTGTGCCCTGGCGCCAAGCTATGGCGCATTGCTGGCCGCGCGGGTGTTGCAGGGCGTGGGGGCGGCGCTGGTGCTGAGCTGCGGACCGGCACTCGCGACGAGCCTCTATACTGAGGCGCACCGAATACGCATCCTCGGCCATTACACGATGGTCATCGGCATCGGCGGAGCGCTGGGACCTTTGATCGCCGGTTGGCTCGTACCGCTGATCGACTGGCCAGCCGTGTTCTGGTTCCGCGCACCGCTCGCATTCGCGGCGTTCGCGCTGGGCTGGGTTTTGCCGCCCGATACGCGCCCTGCGAAGCGCGAGAAGTTCGACGCGGCGGGGGGATTTCTTCTGGTGCTGGCAATCAGCGCCATGTTGCTTGCGCTCAACCAGTTGCAGCGCGTGGCCGAAAGCAGCCTGCTGTTCACGTTGTCCACGCTCGTGTGCCTGGTTGCAACCGGCGGCTTCATCGTGCAGGAAAAGCGGTCCTTTCGCCCGATCATCGATCTACGGTTGTTCCGCGACCTGGATTTTTCGCTGCTGAACGCGGGCCACGCGGCACTTAATCTGGCGGGATTCTCGGTGCTGCTGCTGGTGCCGTTCTATCTCAACCGCTTCGGCGGATTGTCGGCGCACGCG
>DATMND010000063.1:0-34604 GCA_035569235.1 Acetobacteraceae bacterium
GTTGTCGAGCCGGTCCATGTATTGCGGGAAGCTCTCCCAGTTGACGTCGACGGTGCGCAGCACCTCCATCGGGATGGCTTCGACGTAGGACAGGAATTCGGCCATCCGCTCCTCGTTGCCGCGGCGCACCGGGGCCAGCGAAAGCGAGCAGTTGCCGAAGATTACCGTCGTGGCGCCGTGCTGCGGCGAGAACGTGCACAGCGGGTCCCACGTCACCTGCGCGTCGTAGTGGCAGTGGTTGTCAATGAAACCAGGCGACACCGCGAGGCCGTCGGCATCGACGGTGCGAGTCGCGGCACCATTGATCTTGCCGATTTCGACAATCTTGCCGTCCTTCACCGCAAGGTCGCCGCGGAAGGCGGGCATCCCCGAGCCATCCACGATGCGGCCATTACGGATCAACAGGTCATACGTCATCTTCGTCGTCTCTCCCGTTATCTGAGCCGCCCTCGGCGGCCCTTCCGTTTGGGACGGAGCGTAGCACCGTCGCGGCGGGAGGGAAGCCGGGCGGCAGCTTGCCGGAGGCCGGGCGATAGGCTAGCAACTCGTCCCGCCTCCCGGGCCGCCGGGCGCCGGTGGGCAGCAACGCGCTTCCCTGCACTGGCTGTGCTCTCGCCCCCGCCTTCAAGGACACCCAGATGGCCCGCAACAAGATCGCATTGATCGGCGCCGGCAATATCGGCGGCACGCTCGCGCACCTCATCGGCCTCAAGGAACTCGGCGACGTCGTGATGTTCGACGTGTTCGGCGGCGTGGCGGCCGGCAAGGCGCTCGACATCATGCAGTCCGGACCAGTGGACGGGTTCGATGCGCTCATGACCGGCGGGTCCGACTATGCGGCGATCAAGGGCGCCGACGTGGTGATTGTCACCGCGGGATTTCCCCGCACGCCGGGCATGTCGCGCGACGATCTGATCGGCAAGAACGCCGGCGTGATTGCCGAGGTGGCGCAGGGGATCAGGACGCACTGCCCGGACGCCTTCGTCATCACCATCACCAATCCGCTGGATGCGATGGTCTGGGTGATGAAGCTGAAATCCGGATTGCCGGCGAACCGCGTCGTCGGCATGGCCGGTATTTTGGACAGTTCGCGCTTCCGCCTGTTTCTGGCGCAGGAATTCGGCGTCTCGGTCGAGGACGTAACGGCATTCGTGCTCGGCGGCCACGGCGACACGATGGTTCCGCTGACGCGCTATTCCACCGTTGCCGGCATCCCGGTGCCCGATCTGATCAAGATGGGCTGGACGACGCAGGCAAAGATCGACGCGATCGTGAAGCGCACCGCGGACGGCGGCGGCGAGATCGTCAAGCTGCTGGAGCGCGGCAGTGCGTTCTATGCGCCGGCCGCATCGGCGATTGCGATGGCGGAGAGTTTTCTCCGCGACAAGAAGCGTGTGTTGCCGTGCGCGGCGTACTTGAGCGGCGAATATGGTATCAAGGACATGTATATCGGCGTTCCGGTGGTGATCGGCGCGGGCGGTGTGGAGCGCATCGTCGAGATCGAACTGAACACGACGGAGAAGGCCGCATTCGACAAGTCCTGCGCGGCGGTCCGAGAACTGGTCGAGGCGGCGAAGAAGCTCATTGGTTGAGCGGATGATGCGCATCATCATGATCCCCCGCTTTCGCGGGGGTGACGATATGGAAGCGGGGGGTGACGAACAAAGGGGTTGTCATCCCCGCGAATGGGATTGTCATCCCCGCGCAAGCGGGGACCCAGGCCGTCTCCGCAACATTGGGTGCCGGTAATGAACATCCACGAGTACCAGGCCAAAGAACTGCTGAAGCGCCATGGCGTCGCAGTGCCGGACGGGCACGTTGCGTGGACGCCGGACGAGGCGGTGGTGGCGGCGAGCAAGCTCCCCGGCCCGGTCTATGTGGTGAAGGCGCAGATCCATGCCGGTGGCCGCGGCGCCGGCCGCTTCGCCGACGATTCGGACGGCAAGGGCGGCGTGCGCCTGGCACGCTCGATGGACGAGGTGCGCGCGGCGGCCGAAGCGATGATCGGCCACACGCTGGTGACGAAGCAGACCGGCCCGTCCGGACGGCCCGTGCATCGGGTCTATGTGGAGGCCGGCTGCGACATCGCGCGCGAACTGTATCTTTCGCTGCTGGTCGATCGCGACAGCGGGCGCGTCACGCTGGTCGCATCGACCGAAGGCGGCATGGAGATCGAGGAAGTCGCGGCCAATCATCCGGAGAAGATCGTGCGCGTCGCGGTGGACCCGGTGAGCGGGATTTCCGGCTTCCACGCGCGCCGTCTTGGCCACGAACTTGGCCTCACCGGCAAGCAGGTCAGTGCATTCAACCGCTTCCTGCCGGCATTGTATGGCGCTTTCATCGGGCTCGACTGCTCGATCATCGAGATCAACCCGCTTGTCGTCACGTCGGGCGGCGATGTGATCGCGCTCGATGCCAAGGTCAGCTTCGACGACAGCGCGCTGTTCCGCCACTCCGAACTGGAGAAGCTGCGCGACGAGGGCGAGGAGGATCCGAAGGAACTCGAAGCGGCGAAATACAATTTGAATTACGTGGCGCTGGACGGCAACATCGGCTGCCTGGTGAACGGCGCCGGACTTGCCATGGCGACGATGGACATCATCAAACTGTATGGCGCCGCGCCGTCGAACTTTCTCGATGTGGGCGGTGGCGCGACCAAGGAGCGGGTGTCCGCCGCATTCAAGATCATCCTGTCGGACCCGAACGTCGAAGGCATCCTGGTCAACATCTTCGGCGGCATCATGCGCTGCGACGTGATCGCCGAGGGCGTGGTGGCGGCGGCACGCGAGGTGCAGCTGTCGGTACCGCTGGTGGTGCGCCTCGAAGGGACCAACGTGCAACTCGGCAAGGAAATCTTGGCAAAATCCAATCTGCCGATCATCAGCGCGGACAATCTGGGGGATGCGGCGGAGAAGATCGTGACCGCAGTGCGGGAGGCCGCCTGACATGGCCGTTCTGGTGGATGCCAATACACGCGTCATGACGCAGGGTTTCACCGGCGCGCAGGGCACGTTCCATTCCGAGCAGGCGATAGCCTACGGCACCAAGGTGGTCGGCGGGGTGACACCGGGCAAAGGCGGTACCAAACACCTCGACCTGCCGGTGTTCGACACGGTGTGGGAAGCGCGGGACAAAACCGGCGCCACCGCCACCGCGATCTACGTGCCGCCGCCGTACGCAGCTGATGCCATCCTGGAAGCGATCGACGCCGAAATCCCGCTGATCGTCTGTATCACCGAGGGCATCCCGGTGCTCGACATGGTGAAGGTGAAGCGGGCGCTGAGCGGATCGCGATCGCGCCTGATCGGCCCGAACTGCCCGGGCGTGATCACGCCCGATGCATGCAAGATCGGCATCATGCCGGGCCACATCCATCGCCGCGGCAGCGTTGGCATCGTATCGCGCTCCGGCACGCTCACCTACGAGGCGGTGGCGCAGACCACTTCGGTGGGCCTGGGGCAGAGCACGTGTGTCGGCATCGGCGGCGATCCGGTCAAAGGCACCGATTTCATCGAAGTATTGGAAATGTTCCTGGCCGATCCGGAGACGAAGCAGATCGTCCTGATCGGGGAGATCGGCGGTCAGAGCGAGATTCAGGCTGCGGACTTTCTCGCCCGCAATCCGGTGAAGAAACCGACGGTTGGTTTCATCGCCGGGGCAACCGCACCGCCCGGCCGCCGCATGGGGCATGCAGGCGCGGTGATATCCGGCGGGCGTGACACGGCGGCGGCAAAGATGGAAGCGATGCGCGCCGCCGGCATCCATGTCGCGGAAAGTCCCGCGGCGCTGGGCAGCACGATGGTGGACGTGCTGAAGGGCTGAGCCATTGCCGGCGAGCATCAACAGGGGATTGATCGGATGATGCGTTTACAGGCTGGGCGTCTCGTCGCCTTGTTCTTTCCGATGCTGTTTGTCGTTGCGTGCACGTCTGGCAACAACAGCGTGGCGAACCTCGGACAGCGCATGCAGGTGTTGCTGGCGCCTGACATTGCGGCCGGACGCGTTGGGTTGGAGCAGTTGCCTGACGGCGCGCGGGTCACCATTCCGGAACAGTCGCTGTTTCCGCCTGGCCGGGGCGAGCTTGACGACAGGGGACGCTTTCTTCTCGCCAGCGTCATACAGGGTCTGCTGGATCCTGGTATTCTGCGGATCGATGTGGCCGAACCGGCGCCGTCGCCTGCTTATCTGCAAGCGCCGCGGGCTGGTGCCGTCAGACAGTTCTTCGTGGACTACGGATTGGGGCCGACGCTTCAACCCGCTGCCGTGCCGCAGGGATCGGTCGACACCGCCCCGCAAGAGTTGACGATCTCTGTCAGCGTCGTATCGAGCTGATTGCTGGCCGCCCCGGTAGCCTGCCTTCGCAACCGGGACGCCGACGGCTGATTGCCCTTGATCCAATACGGAAGTGATCGCATGCACAGCCACCATCGCGACCGCGGCGGCAGCAGTCGCAGCTTCACGGATCCCGATGAGTACCAGTCAGCGATACGAGGCGGGGATGCTCGCTACAGTGTCCTCGGGCTTGGCGCGTTTGAAGCAGAACTGACCACGATCGAGTTCGGCCGATTGACCTTGCAGCGCGGTCGCGAACACCTGCCCCGCCTGGCTTCCTCCGCCATGCCGCCGAACAAGGTCGGCATGCTCGGCTGGTTCGGCGACCGCCGGTTGCCGGTTGTCCGCGGTTTGCAGATGCGGCGGGGCGACTGGATGTACCTAGGTCCCGGGATGCAATCAAATCACCGGACGTTCGGACGCAACGATTTTGTGGCGCTCACTCTGGACGCGGGCGATCTGACCCGCGCCGCGATCGCGTTGACCGGCTGCGCGCTGACTGCGACACCCGGGATGGTCCTGCGACCGCCTGATCGCCTCGGCGACCGGCTGTTGTCGACGATCGGGACCGCCACCGACATGACCCGGACAGCATCGGGTATCTTCGCGTCGCGACACGCGTGCGATGCATTGGAGGAAGCACTGCTGCGACCAATGGTCATGTGCCTGCTCCACGGAGAGACACGCAGGGAAAGCAAACCGCGTGGCCGGCGGGCAGCGATGGCCAAGACGTTCGAGGCGGTCGTCGAGGCCAATTTCAACCGTCCGCTGCTTGTCTCGGACCTCTGTCGGATCGTCGGCGTGTCGGAACGGACGCTACGCAACATTTGCCAGGAGCAGATGGGCATGTCGCCACACCAGTTCCTGGCGCTGCGACGATTGCATCTGGCGCGGCGTGCTCCGCTCCGGTCCGACCAGCAGACCGCCACGGTCACCGGGATTGCAATGAGTCACGGGGTCTGGGAACTTGGGCGTTTTGCCGTGGCCTACAAGTCGCTGTTCGGGGAGTCGCCATCGGCCACATTGCGCCGATCTTTTGATATGTAGTGGGCACCGCGAAGCCATCGTCATGCCGACGGAGGTCGGCATCCACGTCTTCTTCTTGCTGTCATCAGCAAAGACGTGGATGGTGGGCCGGAGCCCACCATGACGGGAACGGTGGTGTCACGGGCACCATTACATTCCCGCTGCAATCTGAGCCGAACCTGCATAGCCCACCCATCCTGTCGCACGTACAACGCGGGTCGCGCTGGCGAACAAGATCACTGGAGGAACTGTCCAATGAAATTGCTTGGGATGCTGTTGATCGCGGCGCTTGCCGCGCTGCCGCTCGGCGCCGGGCTGCATGCCCAGACGTCGCCGCCGAACATCATCGTGGTGATGGGTGACGACATCGGCTGGGCCAATATCGGCGCCTACAATCAAGGCGTCATGTCGGGCCGGACCCCCAATCTCGACCGGCTGGCCGCCGAGGGCATGCGCTTCACTGACTACTACGCCGAAGCCAGCTGCACGGCGGGGCGCGCGAACTTCATCACCGGCGAGCTGCCGATCAGGACCGGGCTGACGACGGTCGGGCAGGCAGGGTCGCCGTTGGGCATTCCGGACCAGGCGGTGACGATCGCGCAGGTTCTCAAGGCTTCGGGATACGCGACCGGCCAGTTCGGCAAGAACCACCTTGGCGACCTCAACCGGTTCCTGCCGACCGTGCACGGTTTCGACGAGTTCTTCGGATATCTCTACCATTTGGACGCGATGGAGGACCCGTCGCATCGCAACTACCCACAGGCACTGAAGGACGTGGTCGGCCCGCGCAACATGGTTCACTCATGGGCCACGGACAGCGACGATGCGACCGAGCAGCCGCGCTGGGGCAAGATCGGCAAGCAGCGGATCGAGGATGCCGGAACGCTGTATCCCAAACGGATGGAAACGGTTGACGACGAAATCCTCGACTACACGCTGAAGTTCATCGACAAGGCGCGCGCCGACAAGAAGCCGTTCTTCGTGTGGCTCAACCCGACGCGCATGCACGTCATCACGCACTTGTCCGAAAAGTACGAAGCGATGCGCAACGCCGAGAACGGCTGGAGCATCCAGGAAGCCGGCATGGCGCAGCTCGACGATATCGTCGGGTCGGTGATGACATACCTGAAGTCCAACGGTCTCGACGACAACACCATCGTGGTATTCACCACCGACAACGGCGCTGAGAATTTCACCTGGCCGGACGGCGGACAGACGCCTTTCGCCGGCGGCAAGGGTACCGGTCTTGAAGGTGGCTTCCGGGTGCCGGCGATCGTGCGCTGGCCCGGGAAGGTGCCAGCGGGCAAGGTCGAGAACGGCATTGTTTCCGGGCTCGACTGGTTCCCGACCCGGGTCGCCGCGACCGGCAATCCGAACATCGTGAGCGAGCTGCTGGCGGGCAAGAAGGTTGGCGATCAGACCTTCAAGGTGCATCTCGACGGTTACAACCAGCTCGACCTGATTACCGGCAAGGGCCCGTCCGCGCGCCACGAGATCTTTTATCTTACTGAAACCACATTGGCCGCGGTGCGCATCGACGACTTCAAGTACCGCTTCACCGATCAGCCCGGCGGCTGGCTCGGCGCCACCGAGAAGGTGGACTGGCCGATCCTGGTCAATCTGCGCCTCGATCCGTACGAGCGCACCGGCATGTTCAATGGCAAGGACAATGGCTCGATCGCCTACTACAACTGGTTCGCCTACGAGTTCTGGCGTTTCGTGTTCGTACAACAGGAGGTTGCCAAGGCGGCACAGACCATGATCGAGTTCCCGCCGATGCAGGCGGCTGCCAGCTTCAACATGTCTGCCGTGAAGGCGGCAATCGACAAGGCGATCGCAGAACGCGCGATGGGCAAGTAGTTATCGCGGCCATCGTTGATGCGTGACTTGCTGCAATTGCAAAGGAGACTTCGATGATGATCAGAATGCGTGAACTGGTCGGCGCCTCTGCGGCCAGCGTTCTGCTGGTCGCCGCGGCCCTGCTTCCCCTATCAATTTCGACGCCGGCCTGGGGACAGGCTGCCGGCATGGCAGGAATCGCCACGTCGGATACCATTTCGCTGCGCGCCACGGTCAAGGCGGTCAACCAAAAAACGCGCATGGTCACGCTCGTGGGTCCGCAAGGGGACACGCTGACACTGAAGGTCAGCGATGAGGTCCGTAACCTTGCGCAGGTGAAGCCTGGTAATCGGGTCATCGTGAAGTACCACGCATCCATCGCCTATGTGCTTGCCCCTTCGGGAACCAAGCTGCCCGACGACAGCATGACGCTCGCAGGCGCGCGGGCGGCGCCAGGAGAGACGCCAGGCGCCGCACTCGGCTCCAGGATTGTGGTAACGGCGCGAGTCGTCGGTGTGGATCCCATCGCGCATACACTTCAACTCATCAATCCGTCCGGCGGTCTGATGCGCACGGTGGATGTTGTGACTCCCGAGGGTCAGCAGAGCATGAAAATGATCAACGTCGGTGACACGATAACAGCGGTGATCACGGAAGCCATCGCGGTCTCTGTCGAACCGACGACCTGACGCCCGGACCGTGGCGTTCGGCACTGTTCCACGCGACAGTGGCGCGGAACATGCGTGCAAGCAGCATGTCGGGGAATGACGATTGACCGCGCTCTCCATCGCGTTCGTGGTCTTCGTCTGCTGCTTCGGCGCGGCCCTTGTCGGCATGGTCCTGCATAGGAAGCTGCCGGACCACCACCTCGATGGCGATTCAAAGGATGTCGTGAAGCTTGTGATGGGGCTCATCGCGACCACCGCGGCTTTGGTCCTCGGTCTGCTGATCGCTTCGGCAAAGAACTCCTACGACACGCAGACGACCGAGCTGCAGCAGGTTTCGGCAACCATTGTGCAACTCGACCGGACGCTCGCGCTTTATGGTCCGGAGACACAAGATGCCCGCGAAGGGCTCAAACGGACTGTGACCGTCGCAATTCAAAGGGTCTGGCCCGCGGACGGCGGTCAACCGGCGAACCTTCAACCGTCGCTCACCCGTGAACCCGCCGATGCATTCTATGGAAAGCTGCGGGACCTGTCGCCGAAGACCGATGCCCAGCGCCACGCCCAGAATTCGGCATTGCAGCTCGCAGCCAACCTGGCTCAGACCCGCATCCTGATGTTCGAGCAGTTGGGCGGGTCCGTTTCATGGCCGTTGCTGATCATACTGGTCCTCTGGCTGTCGGTGCTTTTTCTGGGGTTCGGACTGTTCGCGCGTTTTCATATCACCATCACGGTGACCCTGATCATTGGGGCGCTATCGGTCGCAAGCGCGGTTTTCCTGATCTTGGAATTGAGCCAGCCTTATCAAGGTCTGATGCGAATCCCCGACACGTCGCTCCGCAGCGCTCTGGCACAGATTGACCGGTAGAAGCGGCGCAACTGGGTCACCACCGCCGGCAAATGCATTCCGTCAAAATGGTCGTCGCCAAATCTGCCGATCTTGCATAGCGGCAAGTTTGGCGCGTCGTTGATTTTGCTTCGCAACCTAGGTGAGTCGCTGCAGCCATACGATATTTATTGTTGCGTCACCAGCGGGTAGGTGCCAAAGACACTTGGCAGTTCGTGCCATGATGCGCATGCTCGCCATCACGTTTTTGCGTCGTGCAAGCGGCCCGAACCGCATGCGACCGGAATGCTCAGCAACAGACAATGGAGGAACACAAGATGTCCGCCACGGAACTGTCACAAGACGGAGGCCCCGAATGACCGTTGGATCGCGATTTGCTCGGGCCGTCGGCGCGCTCTCTGTCGGCTTGCTGCTGGTCGGCGGAGTGGCGACCGTCGGCGCTGCCCAAGCACAAGTGCAGGCGCCGGCAAAAAAGCCCAATATCCTGGTGATCATGGGCGACGACATCGGCTGGTTCAACATCGGCGCCTATCACCGCGGCATCATGTCGGGCAAGACGCCGAACCTCGACAAGCTCGCGTCCGAAGGCATGATGTTCACCGACTACTACGCCGAGGCAAGCTGCACCGCGGGCCGGGCGAACTTCATCACCGGCGAGTTGCCATTGCGCACGGGCCTGACGACCGTTGGCCAGGCCGGCGCGGACGTGGGCCTGCCGGACGAGGCGGTGACGCTCGCCACCGTGCTGAAGTCGCTCGGCTACGAAACCGGGCAGTTCGGCAAGAACCACCTGGGCGATTTGAACAAGTACCTCCCGACGGTGCACGGGTTCGACGAGTTCTTTGGATACCTCTACCATCTCGATGCGATGTCCGATCCATACTGGTTCGACTACCCGCAGGACTGGATCGACAAATATGGTCCGCGCGACCTGATCCATGCCTATGCGACCGACGTGGACGATCCCACGGTGCAGCCGCGTTGGGGCAAGGTGGGAAAACAGCGGATCGTCGATGAGGGCCCGCTGGCGCCGTTTCCGGATATGGCCGGGCGGCAGAACTGGCAGGAAGGCCGCAAGGCCCGCTACGACATGGAGACCTTCGACAATGTGCTGGTGAAGGCCAGTTCGGAATTCATGGACAAGGCGAAGCAGGACGGCAAGCCGTTCTTCCTCTGGCACAACACGACGCGCATGCACGTATTCACCTACATCCCGCCCAAGTACCAGGCGAAGATGAACTACCAGAGCAACTACGGCCTGGAAGAGGCCGGCATGGCGCAGATGGATGACAGCATCGGCGATCTGCTGAAGCATTTGCAAGACATCGGCGAGGCTGACAACACCATCGTCATCTTCACCACCGACAACGGCGCGGAAGTCTTCACCTGGCCGGACGGCGGCATGACGCCATTCCGGGCCACCAAGGGCACCGTGTTCGAAGGCGGCTTCCGCGTGCCGGCAATCATCCGTTGGCCTGGCAAGGTCAAGCCGGGCACGGTGGAGAACGGCATCTTCTCCGGCCTCGACTGGTTGCCGACGCTTGCCGCCGCGGCGGGCAACTCCAACATCACCACTCAGTTGCTATCGGGCGTGAAGTTGGGCGACCGGACCTACAAGAATCACCTCGACGGCTTCGACCAGACTGAACTGTTGCTGGGCAAGGGGCCGTCTGCCCGTCACGAACTGTTCTACTTCGGAGGGCCGAAGCTGGGCGCGATCCGGATCGACGACTTCAAGTTCCAGTTCTACCAGCAGCCGTGGGGCTGGCCTGGCGAGAAGGTGACGACCGACATGCCCACGATCGTCAACATCCGCCAGGATCCATTCGAGCGAACGCCGTCGATCCGCGGTGAAAGCCTGAACAGCATGGGCGGCGGCTACATGAACGAGTTCTATGCCCGGGAATTCTGGCGCTTCGTTCTCGTGCAGCAGCAGGTCGCGGCGTTGGCGCAGACGGCCATTCAGTTCCCACCGATGCAGGCGCCGGCATCCTTCAACCTCGAGGCGGTCAAGGCGCAGGTTGATGAAGTGATAAGGAGCCACGAAGGGCAATAAGCGCACGAACGGCACGGCGGGCGCGTGATCAGGCGCGCCCGCTTCCTACTTCGGGATGCTCTGAGCGGTATCGACGAGGGCCTGGACGGGCACCTGGATCAGCCCGCGATACGGCCGGTCGAGATCGACGATCAGCATGATCAGCAGTGCGACGGTGAGCGCCATGATGAGCGTGGTCAGATGCCGTCTTGCACCGACGACGCCCGCATTGAAACCGGTAAATCCCATCGCCACCATCGCCGTCCCCGTCAGCATGAACATCACGGCGCCGGGCACGTGGTTGCGCAGCGCGGTGAGACGCCTTTCATGGATGTTGTTCATCTCGTTCAGCGAAGCGACAAAGCGATAGGCGGGCAGCGACTGCGGATTCACCGCCGTCACCGCGACGGCCTGCTGCCACAGTCGGCTCTGAAGATCCAATGATCGGGCTATGTCCTGTTCCTGCTTCGACGGATCGTACGGAACGCCGAGCGTGATCCGGACCGCGGTATAGTCGCGCAGCAGGCTCAGGATGGGCTGCTGCGCCGACTCCGGCAGCATCAGGGCGAAGTTCGCCGTGCTGCCGATGGCATTTGCTTCCTCCAGGACCATGCTGCGGCGCAGGTCGTAGCGCGACTCGGCCATCGAGAAGCTGAACGCGATCAGCAGTGCGAGAAGGCCAAGAGCGGCGCCTGCCAACGTGCCGACATCGGCATTCTGGGTCCTGGCCACATGAAACCGCAGGCCGATCCGGTTACCAAGTTCGGCAGCTCCCGCGATCAGGATGATCGTCACGGGATACAGGATCTCCATGTCAAGTCCGTAGTACCAATCGAAACTCACACTCGATCCCCCGTAGTCTGGAGCCGGAACGAACCTGCGGCACTCTACCGTAGCCGGAACAAATACGCCAAGTGCAGGCGGCGTTCGTGCAGCGGCAACAGCGACACGATCGGATTGATTTGCATCGAAGACGCAGTATGGTCGCACTGCCATTGCCGCGGCTCGCTCGCCTGTTCCAGGAGACAACCATGCGAACCACTTCTCCCAACGGTCCAAGCCGGCGCGTCATGCTTGGCGCACTTGCGGCGCTGCCAACGCTGCCCGGGCTGTTCGGCGCAGCCCCCGCGCGGGCACAGGCCGTGCCACTTCCGTCCTGGAATGACGGCCCTGCGAAACAGGCAATCCTGGACTTTGTGCGGGCGACAACCGATGCGGCGAGCCCGAGCTTCGTGCCACCGGAGGAGCGTATCGCCACGTTCGACCAGGACGGCACGCTGTGGGTAGAGCAACCGATGTACACGCAGTTGATCTACTGCCTGGAACGGGTACCGGCGGTGGTCAAGGCAAGGCCCGAACTTGCGAATGTCGAGCCGTTCAAGACCGTGATGTCCGGGAATCAGCAGGCGATCGCGATGCTCTCGACGCACGACCTGGAGGAGATCCTCGCCGCGACGCTCACCGGCATGTCGGTGGACGAGTTCAATGCGGAGGTGAAGAAGTGGCTCGAAACGGCCGAGCATCCGCGGTGGAAGCGGCCTTACACCGACCTCACCTACCAGCCCATGCAGGAGGTGCTCGTCTATCTGCTCGCCAATGGCTACAAAAACTACATAGTCACCGGCGGTGGCCAGGACTTCGTGCGCG
The DNA here is from genome assembly GCA_035569235.1 of Acetobacteraceae bacterium. GTDB lineage: Bacteria > Pseudomonadota > Alphaproteobacteria > Acetobacterales > Acetobacteraceae > JAMXLO01. Next base: position 12,392 of record DATMND010000063.1, read on the forward strand.
TTTACTCCCAAATCGTCTATGGCATCCCTCCCGAGCAGGTGGTTGGCACCGCCGGCGGCACCAAGTACGGCTACGACAAAGATGGAAAACCGTTCCTGACCAAGGAACCCAAGCTGCTGCTCAACGACAACGATGCCGGCAAGCCCGAGGGAATCCACATGATGATCGGGCGACGACCCCACGCCGCATTCGGCAATTCCACCGGCGACCAGCAGATGCTGGAGTACACCAAGGCCGGCGACGGCGCGCGGCTGTCGATGCTCGTGCTGCACGATGATGCGAAGCGCGAGTATGCGTATGGACCGGCACAGGGGCTGCCCGATTCGAAAGTCGGCACCTTCACCCAGGCGCTGTACGACGAGGCGAAGAAGCAGGGCTGGACGGTCATCAGCATGAAGGACGATTGGAAGCGGATATTCGCATTCGCATAGCCGTCAGCCGTGTTGTCAGGCAGGCGTCGCGTTACTCGGCCGAGGATTCCACCAACCAGGAGAACAATATGCGCGGGCTCATGAAGTTGTCGGTCGCGCTTTTTATTGACGTTGCAACGCTGGTCGGTTATGCCGAGAGGGCGAGCGCGCAGCAAGATCCTGTCACAGCGATCGACATCGCGCTGGAGCCGGACGCAACGATGATCCAGCATGCGCAGGCCGCCAACGCCCGGCTGCTCAAAGTCTTCCCAAAGGGCTTCGCGCTGGATGCGACGCACCACCCGCACATCTCGATGCTGCAGCGCTACGTCCGCACGGCGGACCTTGATAAGGTTTACGCCGCGGTCGACAAGGTTTTGACCAGCGAGAAGGTCGCCAGCTTCAGGCTAAAGGCGTTCAAATACTACTATATCCCGTGGGAGAGTCTCGGCCTTGCCGGCATTGTGGTGGAACCGACGGACGACCTGTTGCGGTTCCAACAGGAACTGATCGATGCGGTCGCTCCGTTCACAACGAAAACCGGGAGTGCCTCGGCGTTCGTCACCACGCCCGAGGATCCTGGCATCAACAAGCCGACGATCGATTATGTCGCGGCGTTCGTGCCGAAGGCGTCGGGCAAGCATTTCAATCCGCACGTTACAATAGGCATTGCAACCCAGGCTTACCTGAAGAAGATGCTCGCCGAGCCGTTTGATGTGTTCATGTTCTCTCCGGTGGCGGCCTCCGCTTACCAGCTCGGCGACTTCGGGACTGCTCGGAAGGAACTCAGGACCTGGCCGGCGAAGCCCTGAGCCTCCTGCCGAAAAGCATGTGACCTGCGTTCGCCAGTTCTTTCGACCGCTGGATCGACGGCGCAAGTAATGTAAAACTCTTTCACATGAGCTGGTCCGGACAGCGGCGTGGCTACCACCACGGCAACCTGCGCGAGGCGCTGGTCGAGGCCACGCTGGAGTTGATCGCCGAAAAGGGGCCGGCCGGGTTCACCATCGCCGAGGCGGCACGGCTGGCCGGCGTCAGCCCTGCCGCGCCGTATCGGCATTTTCGCGACGCCGAGGCGTTGCTGGCGGAAGTCGCGCTGCGTGGCTTCGAGCGTTTCGCCGCGGTGCTGGCTGCCGCGTGGAACAACGGCTTCCCCGATCCGATGCGCGCCTTCGAGGCAATCGGCCGCGCCTACCTCGCCTTTGCGCGCGACGAACCCGCCTATTACGCGGCGATGTTCGAGGCGCGCATCGCGTTGGACAACCATCCCGGACTGCTCGCCGCCGGGGATCGCGCCTTTGCCATCCTGCGCGAGGCAGCGGAGCGGCTGACTGCCACGCTGCCGCGGGACCGGCGGCCGCCGTCGCTGATGATGGCGCTGCATGTCTGGGCGCTTTCGCACGGCATCGCGTCCTTGTTCGTGCGCGCCGATCCTTCGCGCCGGAAACTGCCGATGTCGCCGGAGGAACTGCTGGAGGCCGGCGTGCTGATCTATCTGCAGAGCCTCGGCCTCGCGGGCGGCAAACCGCAGGGCGGTTGAACCGGCGCGCAATTCACTTGACGGGCGACCGGAAAGGATCATATGTAAATGTGTCTTACATTCACATGAGGACCGCCATGTCGGGCGCTGCAAACCATGGAAGTTACGGCAATCCGGGTATGGGCAATTCCCCCTGGGGCCCGGGACCAGCCCAGGGACCCGTTTGGAACCAGCCAGGCTGGAGCTACTCGCACTGGCGGACGCTGCCCAGACCGCTGTGCATCGCCGCAGTCGTGCTCGGCTTCATCTTCTGGTGGCCGGTCGGGCTGACGCTGTTGTTTCTCGCACTATGGAGCAAACGTATGGGATGCTGGGGTTATTACCGTCAGGGCGGCTACCAGGGCGGTTCCTGGCAGGGCGGCACCTGGCAAGGCAGTGCGCCACCGTGGGCCGGCTGGAAGAACTGGTGCGGCGGCGGTGAGCGGCCTGCGCCGACCAGCGGCAACCGCGCCTTCGACGAATACCGGATGGAGACGCTGCGTCGTCTGGAGGAGGAGCAGAAGGAGTTCGGTGCCTTCCTCGACCGGCTGCGCTTTGCCAAGGACAAGGCCGAGTTCGACCAGTTCATGACCGAACTGCGCCAGCGTCCGCCGACGCCACCGGAGCCGCCGCCCGCCCAGCCGACACAAGGCTGAGCACGCAACCGCGACGACCGGCGCGACCCCTTCCGCATTGCGGGAGGGGTCGCGTCATTCCATCCGCCAGGAATGACGCCGCAGGATCGCCGTATGGGTGATCGCAATGCGTTCATCAGGCGACAGAGCAAGCCAGATCCGTAGCCGCTCGATCACCAGCCGCGTCGGCATCGCCAGATCGAGCGCCGTCGCCTCGGCCATCCCCCGTAGTAGCGCAGGTTCTCCAGTTCCCCAGGCGGAGGCATGCTGCCGCCGCGCGCGCTCGGCATCATAGCGCGCGCTCGCGCTTTGACGACCATGCGGCGGGCGCTCAACCCGAGCCACTTACGGGCCATTGCCGCGTTTCCGATCGAATGCGTCGAGCATGTCGGTCATCGAGCGTGCCAGGTTCACGCCAGCGGCGGACGATCGGCGCGCAATCGGGGCATTCGCGTGACCAAAGATTGCTAATACGAAAGCATTCCGCCATTCGCACATTATTTAATGTGATCGTGATGATGGCTCCTACGATACATTCAGAGTTGCCAATACGCAAAAATTGCGATTTTATAGACACATCAGGTGTCTCCGATGATGGATACGGCTGCACTAAGTGTACTAGACGTCAAATGAAGCTTAGTTTCGAATGCGCCTCACATTGGCGCAGTATAACTGCGCCCTTAATTGGCGTGGATATTTGCTTAGTCTGCTAGTGCGCAGGCGGCATAGTGTAGTGCGCGTGCTAAATAATGTTGGAGACACGACGATTATGCATTGATCTGGATCAAAACTCCCGGAACGAGGTTTGCTTTAGTGCAGAAAGTCGTGCAGGCCGCTCTCACCTTCTGTGAAATATGAATCCCATGCGCAGGAGGTTTTCTTTTGGCCTGACGAAGAAATTATCTCAACGAAACGTATGAGGCAATCACTGAAACGCCGGTGGCCATTTGTGACAAGCCGCGTCCCGCCAAAGCCGTAACCCAGCCAAGCGCGCGGCGGAATCCCGGGAATTGGCTGCCAACCCGAACTTAGGAAATCCTCCGTGACGCTACTGACCGCATCGCTGACGACCAGCAGCCTGGGCTTATCGGCGCCGCCAACCTTACAGGAAAACTTTACGACCGACGGTCCGCTTTTCCTCAACTTGCCTGCAACGACGCTGCCCCTGCTTCCCGACCTGCTGATCCTCGACCTCACGGCGTCGGGCGGACTGGGCTGCGTCGGAAGCGCCGATCTGCAAACCGGGACGCTTCAGATCCAGTATGGCCTTGATGTCAAGCCAGTGAGGCGGCGGCACGCGATCCGGATTAGGTGCTCGCCACGCTGACGCGACACAACGCGACGTTCACCGAGCGAGACCTGGACCGGCACCTCGCCAAGCACATCACGGACGACGCCGAAGGTGCCACCACGAAGGCGGCAGTGCTTGGCCATTCCGAGACGCAGGCGCTGCATGATCGGGTGAGCGGGGATGCGGCCGGGCGCTGCACCACGATGACGGTGCGCGCGCAGGAGACAGCGGCGCTCGCCGACGCGAAAGCAATTGCCGGGGTACGGCATCAACGTGGACTGTCGGCGACGGCGATCGACGCGGCTATGGCGTCGCGCAGGCTGCGGCCGGATCAGAGGCTGGCGTTCGACCAAACGGTTGGTGCCGGCGGGTTGAAGATCATCGGGAGCCGCGCAGGGACGGGCAAAAGTTATTCCCTCGCGGCGATCCGTGACGCGCATGCATTGGACGGGCGGCGCGTGGTCCGGCTGGCGCCGACGGATGCCGTCGCGCAGGGCCTGAAGGCGGACGGGTTCACCAGGGCCGGCACGGTGCATGCCGGACTGTTCGGACTGAAGACCGGGCGGACGAGCTGGGACCGACGCACCGTGGTGGTGGTGGACGAGGCGACCATGCTGGACAGCCGTGTCACCGGCGAGCTGCTTGCGGAGGCGAAGCAGTCCGGGGCGAAGGTGATCCTCGCCGGCGATGGCCGTGGACATGATCTTCCGCGATGGCGAGTGTCGGGTCCGAACCGACCACGCACCGGCCAACTTCGCCGTCATCAAACACATGGCTCACAACCTGATCCGAAAGGCGCCTGGCAACGCCTCATTGCGGCTCAAGCGCAAGACTGCGGGCTGGGATGACGACTTCCTCGCCGACCTGATCGCACGGTAGGTTTTTCACCCGATTCCCCTGGGCTGCAACCAACAGTCGCCTGATCAGTAGGCGTGGACCGCCCCCGCCCGTGGCATCTCCAAGTTGCTGGCAGGTCGGCATAATGAGTGCTGAATGCGAGGACCACAATGGCGGCTTCGACGCGGAGCTCCTTGTCGGCACCACGGGCCATTCGATGACGGGATCGGGCGCAATAGGACACGAGTAGAGCACCGAGGCGTTCCGCCGGCACCGAGACCGCCGCATGCGTTTCATATACGAAGTCAACAAGGTCGGCATGACAACCGAAGAGCAGGAGTCGGAGGATGGCGACCCCACACCGCTAACAGGCAAAGAAGTGGGGTGGATGAAAAGCATGGCGGAGGCGGATCGGACGACCTCTTGTCAACTCCGCCAGAATGCCGGGCACCCGCACAGCCGTGCGAGGGTTGACCTTGCCCGCGATACGACGGACATCGAACATACACGTCGTGGGCGGGGACGGAGCACAGCGCAACCATGCAACCGAGCGACCGGAAGGCGTTGATCTTCGGCATCTCAGGCCAGGACGGCGCTTATCTGGCCGATCTCCTGCTCCGCAAGGGCGTCGAGGTGCACGGGACCTCGCGCGACAAGGAGAGCACGAGCTTTTCTAATCTGCGAGTCTTGGGAATCCTCGACAAGGTCACGCTGCATTCGAGCGTGCTCGACGACTTCCGCAGTGTGGTGACGACGCTCAAAAATGTCCAACCGCGATACATTTACAATCTGGCAGCGCAATCCTCGGTTGGCCTGTCTTTCGACCAACCGGTCGAGACCATCGACAGCATCATGCACGGGACGATCAACGTGCTGGAGGCCATGCGCTTTCTCGCGCTCGACGCCAGGTTCTACAACGCCGCGTCGAGCGAGTGCTTCGGCAACACCGAGCATAAGCCGGCAGACGAGGCGACCGAGTTCCGGCCTCGCAGCCCTTACGCGGTCGGGAAAGCGGCGTCGTTCTGGGCCGTGGCGAACTATCGCGAAGCGTATGGGCTGTTCGCCTGCTCCGGCATTCTGTTCAATCACGAATCCCCATTCCGCGCGACACGTTACGTCACACAGAAGATCGTGCACGGGGCCACAGACATTGCGGAGGGCAGGCTGTCCGTTCTGGAACTGGGCGCGCTCGATCTCTCGCGCGACTGGGGCTGGGCGCCGGAATATGTCGACGCCATGCAGCGCATGCTCGATCACCCCGACCCGACCGACTTCGTCATCGCCACGGGCGAGACCCACAGCCTGAAGGATTTCGTCGCCGGCTGCTTCTCCTGTTACAACCTGGATTGGCGGAACCATGTGGTAACAAGCGATGCCTTCCGGCGACCCACCGACATTCTGTACAGCAGCGGCAATCCCCGGAAGGCCAGGGACCTGCTAGGCTGGTCGGCCACAATCACGATGCCGCGCCTGGTGGAACTGCTGGTCGAGGCGGAACAGGTCCGCAGGAGGACGGAGCGCGGTCTGTAGCGCGGCAATCAGGGGCTGGCCAATGAAGATCAGCGTCGTCACGGTCTGCTGCAACGCGGGTGCGGTCATCGAGGGCTGCCTGCGAAGCGTCGCGGAGCAGACCCACCGCGATGTCGAACACATCGTGATCGACGGTCTTTCGAGCGATGGGACGGTCGCCGCCGTCCGACGGTATCCGCACGTGGCCGCGCTGGTCTCCGAACCCGACCGGGGCATCTACGACGCGATGAACAAGGGCCTGGACCGCGTCACCGGCGACTATGTGCTGTTCCTCAATGCCGACGACAGGTTTGCATCGGCAACGGCGCTGGCGAATGCGGTCGCGGCGATCGAACGGGATGCCGGCGCTGACGTGTATTACGGCTGGCTGGAGGTGCGGCCGATCGACGGGGCGACCCACGTGTTTCGCCCGCCTCCGCCGGCGGAGGCGCCCAGGCTTATGATCTGCGGCTGCCTGCCGCATCAGTCGACGCTGGCGCGTCCGTCGGTCTTTTCCCGAACTGGCCGCTTTGACCTGCGCTATCGTTGCCACGCGGACTACGACTGGTTTCTCAAGGTTCTTGCGGATCCCGCGATCGACGTGCGGTCCGTGGACGAGGTCATCGGTTCGTTCCAGGAGGGGGGTATCTCGTCGCAACTGGCCGCGAGACAACCCGAGGTCTATGCGATCCAGAACCGGTCGCCGCTGTACGCGACGCCGGAATGGGACAGGACGCGAATCGCGGTGTTGCAGGAGGCTTTCCTGCGGGAGCGGATCGAGACGGCCCGGCTCCGGGACGAGATCCGGGCGGCCGATGAACGCGCGCGGAGTATTCAGCCGGCTGAAGTGGTGCCAGACCGTGGCTACTGGGACTTGATCAAAGCTGACTGGCAAGTGGTGACAAGTGCGGTCAGGATCACCATCGGACCGATTCGCGGCGCCGTTCGCTCGTGGCTGATGCGGGCGCGCTGGCGGACACTTGAGGCTTGCGTCCGCTTATTGCCGCCTGGCGCTGTCGACGTTCTGCGTCGCGTGCGGGCGCGCGGACGTGGCATGTGGGCGGGGAGGTGACCATGTCGGGAGCAGAGGCAGGGGCCGTCGAGACCGACGCAGGATGGCGCACCCCTGAGCACAAAGGCTGAAACGCATCTCCCGAGCAATCAGACGGCGTGATCTGACTGCCTGGGCGAAGTGCTATCGCTAGTGCTTCGAGACCAAGGTGTTGCGACTTGACAGGTTGGTATGGGGCGATCAAGCAACGGATTGTGCGTGCGTTGGCACGCAAACCTACAATCATGGCGGCGAGGCCAGCAGTGACGACCCCGTTTGAGACATATCGCTCCCGATTCGGGAGCACACCCGGCTATTTCCAGGACGGAGCGATCGTGACTTGGGACTTCTTCCTTACCGCGCAGCGCCAAATGAGCGTCGCAGGTAATTTTTTCGAGATTGGTGTCCTCTCGGGCAAATCGGCCCTGCTCGCGGCCTGCCATATGCAACGCGGCGAATGGTGTATCCTCAACGACGTCAACCCAATCGACGACGTAGTCGCAAAGATCTGCAGTCTGGATGAACCCCAGGTCCAGGCGGTGCTGACCAAGTCTTTGTGCTTGCTTACTGCTCCAGACCTCGTCCGCTTTTATGGTACAGCGCGATGGATACACATCGACGGGGATCATGACGGTCACAGCGTAACGAACGACCTGCATGTTGCGGAACGCTTCCTCGCCGATCGCGGAGTTATCTGTGTCGATGACTTCTTCTCGGGTCGCTACCCGCAGGTGACGGCAGCAGTTTATAAATTCCTCTTCGACACAATGCCGCGTTACCGGATGGTGTTGTGTGGAGCCGGCAAGTGCTACCTTGTCCGCTCAGCCGACTACACGCTTTATGAGGGATTGGTCCGCAAGCACCTTGCCGGCCATCTCAGCGGTCACGAACAGTCTTATACCATTCATAAGAGCACTCACGCCTACGACATGGGTTGCTTTTCTCTCGGCCCCCGGGAGCGCGACTCGGATTACTGCGGGAGGGACGCGGACACAAACGACATTCCGTTCTGATATAGATATGAGATTCCTCCTTTGTAGAACGAATATCCGGTCGGTACCTTGGCTTTGGGGGCTGGCAGTTGCCGTGCTCTTGACTGGCGGCATGGTCTTCGCGGATTTCTCCATCGTCGATGATCATCGCGAGGCGCTTTGGCTTGGCAGTAATGGTAGCCTTCCATTTTCCAGGATTTGGCCGTATCTGTTGGAGACGGAGGTCGGGAGCCTCGGCTCCGGCGGCCGGTTCCGTCCGATCTTTATCTTGTACCTTGAGTTGGAAGCTTGGCTGCTGGGTGATCGCCCAGGTCTCTATCACGCATTGCGGGTTTTGTATTTTGGCCTTTTCCTCGGCGCAGCCGGCCGTATCGCCGTCCGCTGCATCGGACTGTTGCCGGCGCTTGCGATGGTCATCGGTATTGCTGGGCTTGGCTTTTGGAGCAATCTCTGGACCTTATCTTTCGGACCGGCCGAGCAACTGGCTATCCTCGGCATCTCACTCGTTCTTATTGCTTGCGACGCCATCGTGCCTCGGCTCGTCTCAGGTGAGCGCATTCCTGGCTGGGCGCTCCCGGTGGCATCGCTCGGCACCGCCATCGCTGCCGGATCGAAGGAGAATTTCATTTTCCTGCTGGTAGCGCTGGGTCCCTTAGCACTCGCCATGGCTGCGATGCGTCGCCTCCGTTTGGTTTCGGCCATTTTGGCGCTGCCGCCGCTCATCGTTCCGGTGCTCGTGATCTACTCACTCCGTTCTGCCGCACGGAACAGCCGGGATCTCTACGGTGTCGATAATTCCATCATCCATCGCCTAGCCGAATTGGTGGCCTTGCCGCAGCTACTGGCGCAACCGTTCTTTGTACCGTTCGCGCTTGCAGCGGCCGTTCTTGCCGTGCCGCTCTCCCTGCTCGCCTATCGTCGGTCACCGCTGCCACGGCAACAACGGAATTGGGCAATCCTCGTATTTCTGGGTTTCACCGGCTTCTTGGCCCTCTACGTGCTGTGGGAATTGTTTTTCTACAATGGGCGGTTGCCATCGGACATCCGCTACGACTTTCCGATTCTACTGCTTCCTCCATCTATCGCACTCGGCTTTGCTGCCTTCATCCGTTATGCCTTGTTGCCAGGCGGGGGACGGCGATGGCACTATGTCCAACTTGCCTTCCTGGCACTGATGGTCCTGTATCTACCCCACTTTCATCTTACCTTCTCTCTGCCCAAAGAGGTCAAAATCGCGGTTGCGCGGACAACGGCATTCCGTCACGACTTCAGCGTCCTGCGGACGGTGGCAGCGGTGCATCCGGACTGGCCGATCATCCTGGAGCCGAACTCGCCCTGGGATTACGAGGTGGTAACTAGCTTCAATGTGTGGCAGAGATTCTTCAAGTCGACGAATCCACTTCTACTGCGTGTCGAAATCGCGCCGAAGGATATAAACGGAAAGTTTGAGCAGTGGCTTACAGATCAGATGCAGATTTTGGGAACGATGGGCTTAACTGGCAAGTTGCAGGCATTGCCTGATCCGACGTCATTGGCTAGGCTCGATGGACATTGCTTCGGCGTCGGCTACTGGCGCCCTATTGTGTCGCCCTGTGTGCCGCTGGATTTCCGGCCTGAACGGTACATCCCACATGGTTGACTCGCACGGCGTGCTACTTACGCCGAAAGACGGGAGAACCTGCACCGCGGACTCCTAAGATCCGTGCCCGTCGATTGCGGCAGCGCGCTTCAATGAAGCAGGCTGCCGGTCGGACTATTGAGGTCACGCGCGGGGCGGAAACCGGATGACCGGAGTTGGTATGCCCGGTAACCGATGCCGGTCCCATCGCCCCAGGAGTCAGCGGCCCGCATTCCTCATCGCCGACCGGCAAGCGAGGCATAAAGGCCCCTCGACAAGCGCTCCTGAATTGCTGCACAAAACGGCATCATCCCTGGGCGGGGTGCGGGATTCGGCAGCACCGGGAGGGAATAGAGGCGTAATGCGCGCGGTCATCCTGGCCGGAGGGATAGGGAGTCGCCTCCGCCCCTACACGCTCTCGTTACCCAAGCCCCTACTACCGATCGGCGAAAAACCGATCCTACAGATTATCGTCCAGCAACTGGCGCAACATGGATTTAGCCATTTGACACTGGCAGTTAATCACCAGGCGGATCTGTTCTCCGCCTATTTCGGCGATGGCCGGAAATGGGGAGTGCAGATCACCTATTCGCTGGAACGCGAGGCCCTGGGGACGATGGGGCCGCTGCGGCTCATCGACGACCTGCCGCCTGATTTCCTGGTGATGAATGGCGATGTCCTGACCGATCTGGACTACGGCGCCGCCTTCCGCTCACATCAGGAGCAGCAGCGGCGGTTCACGATTTTCGCCGCCGCCCGCAGGCAGAAGGTTGATTTCGGGGTGCTGCACGTGGATGAGCGTAGCCACTTGTCCGGCTTCGAGGAAAAACCGGATCTCGAATACATTGTCAGCATGGGCATCTACGCCGTTAGCCGGGAAATCGTGCAGAAGATTCCTACTGGCAAACCGTACGGCTTCGACCAACTGATGCTTGACTGCCTTGCTGACGGAGTGCCGGTCAACGTCCAGATCCACGACGGCTATTGGTTGGATATCGGCCGCCCGGACGACTATGAACGCGCCACTGAGGAATGGCCAAAATATGCGCGCTGACGACGGGCTCGCATCGACCGGAACCGTCAAACGCATCGAGCTTCCGGCGCGGATTGGACGGGCGCTGATCACCGGCGCCACCGGCTTCCTCGGGCAGCACTTGGCAGGGGCGCTCAAAACGGCTGGGGTCGAGGTGCTGCGCACTGCACGCAGTGTAGGTAGCGACATGATGACCGACCCGTTGCCGCTGGAAGGGATCGATCACGTCTTCCATCTTGCGGCGATGACCGGCCCGCAGGATTCCTGGCAGGACCCGGCCGCGGTGCTGTTCACCAACACCCACGGTACGATCCGCGTGTTAGACCAGTGCCGGCGACATCGCTGCCCGGTTACCCTCGCCAGCTCTTACGTCTACGGAACACCCGACCGTCTGCCCGTCGATGAAACCCATCCGGCGCGGCCCAACAACCCGTATGCGCTATCGAAGTTCCTGGCGGAAGAGGCCGGCCGGGGATTTGCCGCGATGTACGGCCTGCCAGTTGCGGTGATGCGCGTCTTCAACCTTTACGGCCCGGGTCAAAGTGAGCAGTTCCTGGTGCCACATGTCATGCGCCAGGTATTGGACCCCAACTGCCCGGAGATCGTAGTTGCCGACCTCAAACCCCGGCGAGACTACGTCCATGTAAGCGATGTGGTGTGCGCCTTTGCTGCCACAATTGGATTCCAGGGCTTCGGTATCTTCAATGTCGGCACTGGCGTATCGCATTCGGTGCAGGAGCTCATTCAACTTGCCTGCGAGGCGGCCGACGTGAGCAAACCATGGCGTCAGACTGGAGAGCTCCGGACAGCCGAAGTGCCTGACACCGTTGCCAATGTCGCGAGGATCGCAAAGACCTTCGGCTGGCGGCCGCAAGTTAGCCTCGCAGCCGGGCTGTGTGACCTGGCGAGACAATAAATATGTCCTTGCAGCTGATCGATATTATTTGCCCGGTCTTCCGCGAGGAAAGAGGTATCATGGCTTTCCATGACCGACTCGTTGCGGTGTTGGATGTGCTCGCGGGCAGCTACGCCTTCCACATCATCTATGTTGTGGACCCTGCAGGAGATCGCACAGAGGAAGTGCTCGCCGCCATTGCCGCACGGGACCGGCGTGTGGAAGTGCTCGTCATGTCACGCCGCTTCGGACACCAGACCTGCCTGATGGCTGGGCTTGACTTGTCGCGTGGCGCGGCGGCCATCATGCTCGACAGCGACCAGCAGCACCCCCCGGAACTAATCCCTGTCCTATTGCGCAATTGGGAGGAGGGCGTCGAGATTGTGCAGACTATTCGCGGCGAAACCTCGGAGACTGGGCTGCTGAAGCGTCTGACCTCGCGGTGGTTCTATCAGCTCTATCGCCGTCTTGGCAGCATGGACCTGCCAGTCGGAGCGGCCGATTTCCGTCTGCTGGGGCAGCCGGTCGTGCAGCTGTTTCGCACAAAGCTGCGCGAACAGAATCCCTTTCTGCGCGGCTTGGTCCATTGGGTCGGCTTCAACATTCGCTATGTCGCCTTCGAACCGGAAGCCCGCCCTTTTGGCCGCTCCGCTTATCGACCGCTCACTTTGCTGAAGTTCGCGTTGAACGGCTGGTGCTCGTTCTCCAAGACGCCATTGCGGATCTGCGTCATCACAGGCCTGGCGTTGGCAGTACTGGCCGCGATAGCCACTGTGCTGCAGGTCTTCGTCTACATGTCCGGTCACGCGGACGTACCAGGCTGGCTGACACTGATCGTGGTGACCACTTTCCTGGGCGGTGTGCAATTGGTGTTCCTCGGCGTGATCGGTGAATATGTCGGCCTCATTTTCGACGAGGTGAAGGCACGCCCCCGTTACATCGTGCAGCAGCATTACCATAGCCGCGACGTACCCGCGACGGCAGAGCGGACCAAAGGCCCATCCGACGAGTCGGTCGGCGTGCACACGCTATGATGCCAAGCATCGAGCCTTCGGCCGCGCCGAGCCCGCCCGGCATCGCCAGTCCAAATCGACAACGGTTGGACGAGGTGGTAGTTGGCCGCGCTGTATCATTCGTTGCGGCCGATTTCGCCTCGGCTCGGCCACGGATCGCGGCAACGCTCAATGGCACGCGAGTGCTCGTTATCGGCGGCGGCGGCTCGATCGGCGGAGCGACAGTGCAACTGCTGTCGACATTCCGGCCGCGTGCGATTCACGTGATCGACGCATCAGAGAACTATCTGGCGGATCTGGTTCGCAACCTCCGCGGCAGAACTCAAGGTTTGGAGGTCGAGGATTTCCGCACCCTGCCGCTGAACTACGGGAGTCCCCTGATGCGCAGCTTTCTGGAAGCTGCCGAACCGTATGACACCGTGCTCAACTTCGCCGCACTCAAGCATGTCCGGTCTGAGAAGGATGTGTATTCGCTGCTGCAAATGATTGACACCAACGTGGTATGCCATGCCAGATTCAAACGTTGGCTGAGGCAATACCAACACGCTTGCAGCTATTTCGCGGTCTCCACCGACAAAGCGGCCAACCCGACCAGCGTCATGGGGGCAAGCAAGCGGCTGATGGAAGATGTAACCTTCGCGATACGCACTTGCGGCGACCGCGCGAATACCTCGGCCCGTTTCGCCAATGTCGCCTACTCAAATGGCAGCCTGTCTGCTGCATTCCTGGAACGGCTGGCGCGTCGCCAACCTTTGGCGGCGCCGCGCGACACCTCGCGCTATTTCATGACGCAGGGCGAAGCGGCGGAGATCTGCGTGCTGGCCGCCCTGGCGGTCCCTGACGGCATGGTCCTGATCCCGCGCCTGGACCCGCGCAGCCAGTTGCGGGAGTTGGGCGTGGTAGCCGAGCAGGTGCTGCACGCTCATGGTTTGCGTGCCGTGCACTACGAGGACGAATCGGCAGCGCGACGGGACGTTGAACGCCTGGCTCGGCATGGCGCTTGGCCGCTGTTGCTGACCCCACTCGATACGAGTGGGGAGAAGCCATACGAGGAGTTCGTTGGGCACGCCGAGCACGCCGAGGAGCTTGGCTTCGCCGCTTTGCTCGGCATCCGCCATCTGCCAGGCAGCGGGGAATTGGACGAGGTGCTGGAGGTGCTTGAGCGCATGGTGACCGAACCTGCGGTTTCGCTGCGCAAGCAGGACGTGGTGGCGTTGATCTCCCGCGCCGTGCCGCATTTCCAACATGTCGAAACCGGCCGCGATCTGGACCAGCGCCTATGAACGGACCGTCGCAGGCATCCCTTCCCGAAATCGATCAGCCGGAACGGCCGAAAGGCGCCTCCCCGTGGCTCTGCTTGACGTGCGGCGGCGCGTATGGCCCCAGCCGCATTTCGGGCCTGCTGAGATGCCGTGCCTGCGGGTTCATGACCGCGGATGTCCGCCTTGGCGACGGGGCGTTGGCCGCACTTTACGGGCGCGACTATTTTCATGGCGAGGAGTACCATGACTACCTGGCCGAGGAAGAAAGCCTGCGAGCAAATTTCGCACGGCGGATCGTTACATTACGCCAGCATGTGCCGAACTTGGCCGAGGCGGTTCTATTCGAGATCGGCTGCGCCTATGGATTCTTTCTCGAGGAGGTGAAAGACGTCGTTCACCAAACGTCAGGAATCGACATTTCCGCTGATGCTGTCCGCCATGCAGTCGAGCTGTTGGGGGTGAACGCCATTTGTGGTGACTACTTGCGGACGGATATCGGCCGGCGTCCCGACTTGATTGTGATGTGGGACACCATTGAGCATCTCGCGCGACCTGATCTGTTTCTGGCCAAGGCGGCGCGGGACCTTCGACCCGGCGGGTATATCGCTATCACCACGGGCGATATCGGCAGTCCTTTCGCTCGCTTTCGGGGCGGCCGCTGGCGGATGATTCACCCGCCGACGCACCTGCACTACTTTTCAGCCAGCACCCTGCGACTGGTGTTGGAAAGGACGGGCTTCGAGGTGGTGCATCTCAGCCATCCGGGAGTAACTCGCAACGTACTTTCATCGCTGTACATCATTTTTGCCCTAAAGATGGGGACGCCAGCGCTGTTCGAACTTGTACGACGCCTGCGGATCCTGGACTTCTCTGTGACGCTGAACCTTTTCGACATTATGTTCGTAATCGCCCGCACACATGGGACAAACGCTCCGGTGCCGCAGTCACCGTGCAGGTAACGTTAGTTTGCATCTTCCGTCGACAGCCGGTTCTGGTCCGGCGTCGGCCTCTTCGGCCCGATCTGCCCTGCGAGGCGACGATCGGTCCCCTTCGACGCGAATAATTCGGGAAATCTGTCGCGTCATTTCGCCCAGATTGTCGCGCAGTACCGCATGGCGTAACAACATGTGTCAGCCTGTCATAAGCGTCGAATGCCGGGCGACATTGCGAACGATCGTGCGTACTGCCAACGCTTCCGCATCCATTTGGGGAATGCGGTGGTGCGCCAAAGCAAGCCACACCTGCCTATCGAGCCGAGAGCGGGCATCGAGCAGGTCGAATGCATCCTGGGTCAGTTCCTCGGCTGGCGGCGAACGGAGCGCCGACGGCAGCTCCGCCGTCTCGTTCATCCGGCCGCGGATGAACGGCCGGCCCAGCCAAGCCTGCAGGTTGGCATCATAATGGCCGCCAGACTTTGGTACGAAGTCTTGTAGCATCGCTTTGGGCCTGTCGGTATGTGGCGGGTGGGACGAACCCACTGGCGCGGGAGCATCGCATAGTGTCGCGCGGCGGGCCCGCACGCCGATCGCTCTTTGGTGGCCGAGGTTGCACCTCCAGGCGTCGGCAAATCGCATCTCGGGGCCGCGCTCGGTCATGCCATGATCGAAGCCGGCTATCGCGTGCTGTTCGCCCGTACGACCCACCTCGTCCAGCACATTCAGGCGGCACGTCAGGATCGCAAACTGGCAACCGCCCCCCGCCTTCGCAGGGGCAGAGCTCGAGAAACTCGACAAATACCATCTGCTGGTCCTCGACGATCTGTCCTACGTCCAGAAGAGCCAGGCCAAGACCAGCGTCATCTTCGAACTGATCTCCGCCCGCTACGAGCGCCGATCCTTGCTGATTACCGCGAATCAGCCCGTCGGCGCATGGGATGCGATCTTCCCGGATCCCGTCCCCAGCCTTCGCTTGGGGCAGGCATGACCGTCGCCGCGATCGACCGCCTCGTGCATCACTCGATCATCCTGGAGATGAACACCGACAGCTACCGGCGCAAATCGGCCGAAACAAAACGGCCAGCCAAATGAGCCACGACACTTGGGCAAACCACCCGCTTGCCGGCCTTCCCGACCGCCAAGGCTATCGTTAATCATGTGGGCCAGAGCGCCAGGAGTGCCCGAAAGGTTGGAAGTTCCAGCGGGCGCAGTTCCAAGACCAACACTGTTATGAGGACGGCGAACACGCCATCGGAGAACATGCTCAGCCGCTCAGGGGTTGCTCTAGGGTGGAGCGCGGCCGTGGCCCCTTGCTTTGCGTTGCCGCCGTTACCATCGAGGAGAGCGCGGCGAGGTGACTTGGCGGGGCGGTTTTCGGGATGCGATATTTTGTTGAATTGCCGATTGGCTCGCCACCAGTCAGAGGCTCCCGGCCGCTCACGCATCTCCAATGGGATGCGGCACCGCCCACGCCGACATTGGCGAGCAGGACACGCGCGCGAGGACCGCCCGGACGGGCGGCCCTTTTGAGTCCTTATCTGCGACCGTTCAGGCAGCCGGCATGCGATGAACCGCACACAGTTTGTTGCCGTCAGGATCACGCAGGTAAGCAAGGTACATCGAACCGGCGCCGCCCTGACGAACGCCGGGCGGGTCCTCGATCGACCTCCCGCCGTTCGCGACTCCGGCTTTGTGCCAGGCGGCGGCTTGTTCCGGGCCTGCCATCGTGAAGCCGACCGTGCCGCCGTTGGCGTGTGTGCAAGCCTTGCCATCGATGGGTTTGCTGACCATGAACACCCCGCCGTTATGCGCGTAGATCAGCCGACCCTTGGCGTCCTCCACCCCGGGCTTGCCGCCCATCGCGCCAAACACGGCGTCGTAGAATTTCTTCGAACGAGCGATATCGTCGCTTCCGACCATAACATGACTGAACATTCCGTTTTCTCCCCACCAAAGCCACACGAGATCGCTGCTTGCGCGCCATCATGAGAGCACGGATTGCAGGCCGCGAAAAGAGCCACCGCTCATTCGTTATTCGTCGGCCACGGCCGCGCTCGACCGGGAATGGCTGCCTCCAGGCGGCGAAAGCTCGCCCGCGCGGTGTTGCTGCAAGGCGGTTCCATTCGGCCCGGTAACCCGCGAATGGCCGCGCGCGCTCAATCCCGATGGGTGCTGGGTTGCCAACACGCGCACCATCTGGACTCACCTGGTCATCAAGTACGCCGACGACTATGCAAAATCCAACGATGAGCTAAAGCTCTACCGAAACGCAGATGTCACATCCGAAACCGGGATCTTGAACCGGCAGCAGGCGGATTCGGCGCCGGAGACTCTGACCATCTGATGGCGAGGCGCCGAGCGCCTGCGCCTAAGCTTTACAGGGGCAATGCGTCAGCTACCCCGCTGGTCAAGGATAAGGCTCCTTGCGGAGGTTGAAGGCGATCGAGATCCGCGCGCTGCTGCCGTTATGCGGAAACACCATGTGCAACAGATAGCTTGGAAACAGCACCATCAATCCCGGCTGCGGGTTAATGAAAATGCTGTCCGGCACCACCGACGGGAGGAACATGGTGGCGCGCGCCGGGCAGGGATCGAAAACGTGCAGCGGCGTGGTGCCGTCGGTACCGACCGGATCACCGGTATCGACATAGTATGTTCCCGACCAGGTCGACGCGGGATGCACGTGCATCTTGTTGAAATCGCCGGCGCGGTTGACGTTGACCCAGGCGCCGAGCGTCCACTGCATAGGCCCGATCTTCTTCCGGTATTCGGCGGCAACGCACTGTGTTGCCTCATCGGCAAGCGCATACATGTGATCGATGAGTCGCCGTCCGGCATCGCCGCAGAATTCGAGATGGCCGGTTTCGGAATGCCAGCCGCCCTGATTCGACTTGGCGGTCCCAGGGCTCTCGCTCTCATGGACTAAAATGCGTTTACGTAGCAACGCGTTGAGCTCGGGCCCATCTTCCAAAACACACGTGAGCAGCGGTGTTGCAAAGATATTCGCGTATCGCGCCTTTGAAACATTCGGCATATCAGCAATCTCCATCCGGCGAGGCGCCGCAGCGGCTCTGTGGGGCGCACGCACTGCTGGCCTGCTTTACGCCTATTCCAATGGAACTTGAACCCGATGCGCTGACAGCCGCCCGCGCAGTCAGATCCGCCGAAGAGTGCAAGTTCTTGATTGCACCGACATTCTTCGTAGTTCGCTGCGTGTCGGGATCGGCGGCGGGCGGTTCGCGGCCGAGGCTGCGGCACCAGGCCTCGAAGCTGTGCCAGGCCGAGCGGCAGGTACGGCGCGTGCCATCGCCGCGGGCGCGGGTAGCATAGACCGCGGCGCGGCGCGACAATTCCTCGATCTCTGCGGCGCGGCCGGCGCTGTCGGGCACGACGGCCGCATAATAATCGGCTTCGGCCGCAATATCGGCCTGGGGTTCGGCACTCGCCCAACCGTATCAGGACGGCGCAGCTTGATATCGACATGGTTGAGCGACGTTTGAAGATTGCGCGACAGGATCACCAATCCCACCTTGGCAAGCCAAAGCGCTAAGAGCCGTCTCTAATCGCTTACAGAATGAGATCGCCGACGACCGCTTAGGGGTGGAATGCGGCCATTCTCGATTTGCCCAGACTGTGATACCCTTGGCTTGAAAGCGGTCATTTTCTTCTTGAAGCCACGACACCCAGCACTGCCCCTTTTTCAGCGCCACCGCTGGCAGGTCGACGGGCAGAGGAATATCCTCCTTCGTGACGGGCTCCGCTTCTCGGAGCCGAGGATCACCGAATGGACATAACGGCGTGGCTGCATGATCTGGGCCTTGAGCGCTACGTCCCAGCGTTCCGCGACAACGAAATCGATTGGGATGTGCTACCCAAGCTGACGGCGGAGGATCTCAAGGATCTCGGCGTGGTGCTTGGAGGCCATCGCCGCACGCTGCTCGATGCTATTGCCGCACTCGGCGCCGCGGCGCCCGCAGTCATGACGGCGACGCCTCGCGGTAGCAGGACAACTGCCGATGCCGAACGCCGGCAGCTGACGGTGATGTTCTGCGATCTGGTCGGCTCCACCGCGCTCTCGACACGGTTTGACCCGGAGGATTTGCGCCAGCTGATCGGGGATTACCACCGCGTTGTCGCTGATACGATCGGCCGCTTCGATGGCTTTGTCGCCAAGTATATGGGCGACGGGGTGCTGCTCTATTTCGGCTATCCGCAGGCGCATGAGGACGACGCCGAGCGGGCGGTGCGCGCCGGGCTCGCCGTCATCGGGGCGGTTGGGCGGCTTGCTACACCGGAGCCATTGAATGTGCGTCTCGGGATCGCCACCGGGCTCGCCGTGGTCGGCGATCTGATCGGCGAAGGCGCCGCCCAGGAGCACGGGGTCGTCGGCGAAACGCCGAACCTCGCCGCTCGGCTGCAGGGTTTGGCCCCACCAGACACGATGGTCATTGGCGACGCGACACGCCGACAGATCGGCGGGCTGTTCGATCTGGAAGATCTCGGACTGCAGCATCTTGCCGGCTTCGCCGCGCCGCAACGCGTCTGGCGGGTCCTGGCTGAAAGCGGCGAGGTAAGCAGGTTCGACGCCCTGCGCTCGGGGACGACGCCACTTGTCGGGCGGGACGAGGAAGTCGCGCTGCTCCTGCGTCGCTGGCAGCAGGCGAAGACCGGCGAAGGGCGAGTTGTGCTGATTTCCGGCGAGCCCGGTATTGGCAAGTCACGCCTCACGGCTGCGCTTTTCGAGCACATCGGAACCGAGCCCCATAGGCGCTTGCGCTATTTTTGCCTGCCGCACCATCAGGACAGCGCGCTCTATCCCATCATCGCCCAACTTGAACGCGCCGCCGGGTTTGCCCGCGACGACACGGTTGAAGCCAGGCTTGGTAAACTTCGGTCGCTGCTCGCACCGGGCGCGCGCGACGACGATGATATCGCGCTGCTGAACGAACTGATGTCGTTGCCTAGTTCCGCCATGGATCTCAACCTTAGCCCGCAGCGCAAACGGGAAAAGCTGTTCGAGGCAATGCTCAGCCAGCTGGAGGCCGAGGCGCGGCACCAACCGGTGCTGATGGTATTCGAGGACGCCCACTGGATCGATCCGACCTCGCGCGAGTTGCTGGATTTGATCGTCGACCGGGTGCGGCGGCTGCCGGTGCTGGTGGCGATCACGTTCCGTCCCGAATTCCAGCCACCGTGGGGCGGTCGCTCCCACGTCACGAGTTTGGCCCTCAATCGGCTCGGCGAACGCGATGGCGAGGCACTCGTCCAAAGACTGGCCGGCGATGCCACACTTACTGCCGATGTCATCGCGGAGATCGTCGAACGCACGGACGGGGTGCCGCTGTTTGTCGAGGAGCTGACCAAGGCCGTGCTGGAAAGCGTCGGGCGGGGCGACCGGGTGGCAGCGGTGCTGGCGACCACATCGCTTGCCGCGCAGCCGGTGCCGGCGACGCTACATGCGTCGTTGATGGCTCGCCTGGACCGACTCGGGGCGGCGCCCAAGGAAGTTGCCCAGGTCGGCGCGGTGCTCGGCCGCGAGTTTGCCTATGAACTGATCGAGCTGGTGGCGTTGCGTGATGGGAGGGAATTGCAAGCCGCGTTGGGTCAGCTCAGCGATGCCGGATTGCTGTTCTGCCGCGGCACCGCTCCGCACGCCTCCTATCTGTTCAAGCACGCGCTGGTGCAGGACGCCGCCTACTCCACCCTGCTGCGCGGGCGACGGCAGGAACTGCATGTCCGCGTTGCGGCGGCGCTGGAAGAGCATTTCGCCGATCTCGTCGAGCGTCAGCCGGAGTTACTCGCCCATCACCTGACGGCTGCTGGCAAATCCGAACGCGCCGTCGATCAATGGCTGAAGGCGGGTCAGCATGCGGCGGCGAAATTCGCCTACCCGGAAGCGATTGCGCATTTCAAACGGGGTCTCGGTCTGCTGAATTCGTTACCGGAGAGTCACGTTCGGAACGGCCGCGAAATCGAGCTGCAACTGGCATTGGGGCTCTGTGTGTTCACCACCAGGGGTGCCGTCGAAGCAAAGCCGCCTTACGCGCGGGCGCACGAGCTTGCCGCAGGCAGCGGCGCACCCTACCAACGGTTTGACGCGCTTTATGGGGTATGGCAGTCAACCTTTATATCCGGCGAAATATCTGCCGCCAGCCCGCTCTCGGAAAGACTGATAGGGATGGCCGAACGGGAGGGAGACGATGGATGGCGGCTCCAGGCGCAGCATAGCGGCTGGGCGACGCGGTATTGGGCCGGTGACTTGGCAAAAGCTCGCGAGCACGCCGATGTCGGGCGGCGACTTTACGATCCCAGGAAGCATGCGTCGCATCGTCTCGTCTATGGCGGACATGATCCCGGTGCCTGCGCCGGATGGGTTGCCGCTCACGCCGAATGGATGCTCGGATATCCCGTGAAGGCCCTTGCAAACATCACTGCGTCTTTGGCGTTGGCGGAGCGGATCGCCCACCCATTCACGCTGTGTCTTGCGCTGACCAATGCCACGGTGGTTTTCCTCAATCGCCGCGAGCCCGAGCGGGCGCTAAGTTACCTCGACGGTGCCAAGGCGCTGGCCGCGGAGCAACGGCTCTCGTTGATCTACGAACCCGGTATGCTGCGCGGCGTAGCTCTGCTCGGACAAGGCGCAGTCGAAGAGGCAATCGCCAGCCTTCGCGGGGGCGTAACGCAATGGACCCAGCTCGGACGCACTTACTTTTTGCCTTATGGTTTCGCGTTCCTCGCCGAAGGTTTGGCGTTGCACGGTGACAGGGCAGCAGCACTGACCGCGCTGCGGAAGGGATTGGAGACAGCTTCTGCCACTGGCGAGCATATGTGGGATGCGGAATTACACCGACTCACCGGGACTGTGCTGCTCGCCGAAAACAAGCTCGAGGAGGGCCAGGCCTGCTTGCAGCAAGCGATCCGCATCGCACAGGCCCAACAAGCGAAAGCACTGGAATTGCGCGCTGCCGCGAACCTCGCCCGGCTGTGGGGCGAGCAAGGCCGGCGTGCCGAAGCGCGCGACCTCCTCGCCCCTGTCTTTGGCTGGTTCACCGAGGGATTTGATACCGCCGATCACTAGTGTCCGGTTAAAAAGTGAATGGTTCCAACTGGTTGCTGCCTTCGGCATCGTCGGATCGGTCGGGTATTGCCAACATCGCAGACTGGATTGGCATTTTCTCGAATACTGTGACCGAAAAGACCTGTAGCAATGTGT
>DATMND010000064.1:0-4303 GCA_035569235.1 Acetobacteraceae bacterium
CCCGTCCTCGACCACGGAGTTCAAGCCCCACCGCTTCGTGGACATCACTCACTACATCGACAAGAAGATCGACCTGATCGGGGCCTACAAGAGCCAGGTCGACCGCATGGAGTCGATCCAGCCCGACGTCATCCTCTCGACAGCGCGCTATTGGGGCCGCTTTGCCGGCTACGTGCTGGCGGAGCCTCTGCGCATCATCTGCCAGCGCGACAGCGAAACGGCGTTCGATCCCCCCGAGGATTAGCAACAAGAACAACCCCGCGGGTGCGTCAACGCCAAGAAGCACCGGCCGATGGAGCGAAGCATGCGCATCCTGATCACCGGCGCGGGCGGTGCCGCAGCCATCAGCGTCTGGAAGAGCCTGTCGGCCGAGCACGAGCTGCACAGGGCCGACATGGATCCGCTGGCCGCCGGCCTCTATCTCGTGCCGCCGGAACGCCGCCTGATCATCCCGCGCGGCGACACGCCCGAACTGGTGCCGGCCCTGTACAAGGCTTGCCAGGAGCGGCGCATCGAGGCGTTGCTGCCGACGGTCGACGCCGAGCTGGCGCCGGTGGCCGCGGCGGGCGACAGCTTCCGGTCGCTCGGCGTTGCGCTGCCGATCTCGCCGATCGAATGCCTGCGCATCTGCCGCGACAAGCAGCTCCTGATGGAAGCAGTGCAAGGCAAGGTGCCAATTCCCGCCAACGAGCCGTTGACCGAGGCCGTCGCGGCGCGCGTCGATTCCTTTCCACGCTTCGCCAAGCCTCGAAAGGGCGCAGGTTCGCGCGGCGTCGCCAGGATCAACAGCCGCGCCGATCTCGACAAGCAGCCTAAAGACGGCTCGGTGATGCTGCAGGAGTACCTGCCGGGCGAGGAATACTCGGTCGATGTCTATGTGCGGCGCGACGGCCGCGTCATTGCCGCCGTGCCCCGCGATCGCATGAAGATCGACTCTGGCATCGCCGTCGCCTCGCGCACCTTGAACGTGCCGGACGCCATGCAGTCGGCCATCCGCACCGCGCAGATCATCGGCATCCGTGGCTGTGCCAACGTGCAGTTCAAGCGGGCGGCCGACGGCGTGTTCAAGCTGCTGGAGGTCAATCCGCGCTTCCCCGGCACTCTGCCGCTGACCACGGCGGCGGGCATCGACATGCCCAAGCTCATGGTCGACGAGCTGATGGGCCGGGCAGTGCCGGACAAGCTGATGCCGTTTAAGGAGCTGATGGTAGTGCGCTACTGGACCGAACACTATTTCGACGCCCGGGAGTGGGAGGCGCTATGCCGCCAGGCCTGATCTGGCTGGTCCGCCACGGCCAAAGCGCGTCCAACGCCGGCCTGCCGGCGGTCGGCCACGGCGAGGTTCCGCTGACGGCGCTCGGCCAGGAGCAGGCCCGCGAGGTCGCCCGCCGGGTCGACCGGCAACCCGATCGCCTGATCGTGTCGCCCTTCGTCCGGGCGCAGGAGACCGCGGCGCCGATACGCGAACGCTGGCCGCGCACGCCGTGCGAGGTCTGGCCGATCCAGGAACTGACCTATCTCAGTCCCTCGCGATGCAAAGGAACGACCGCCGATGTCCGCCGGCCGTGGATCGAAACCTACTGGCGTGGCTGCGATCCCGACTACGTCGACGGTCCGGACGCCGAATCGTTCCGTGCCTTCATGGCAAGGCTCGCCGACTTCGATAGTCGCCTGTCGGCGCTGGGCGGCGACTTCGCAATCGCCATCGGACACGGACAGTTCTTTCGCGCCTACCTGTGGGGCCGCGACAGGGGTTTTGCCGTGGCGCCGGAGTGGATGAGGGAATACCGAGCTGCCGAGACGTCGCGGCCAATGGCCAATTGCGAGATCATCGAACTGAAAGCAGCCGACCACTAGAGGCGCACGCCCGGTAAGCGGCGCCACTTCGGACCGGCTGGCCCGCAGGGCAATAGCGAAGTCGGCGTGTTAGGATTGCGGCCCTCATGGATCTTCTCGCATTTCCACCACCTGGACCCGACGAGGATGAAGCGATACGCCTGAGTGTCAGCAGAGCCAGGGACTTCCTTCTCCAACAGGCACGCACGCGGACGCCCTATCGGGCTTCGCTGATCGTGCCCGACGATCCGACTGTGGACTGGCGGTCTGGCGGACCATGGAGGGGCACCTACAGCCTGCCGAGCGCACCCGACGGGCTGCCTTATACGCCGATCCTGATCAAGGGCCCGCTGCATTTCCCGATCGCGGCCCACCGATTTGTGACGTTCCACGGCTCGGTCGACCTTCCCTTCGTGAGCATGGAAGGCATCGCCACGAACTGGCCCAGCTACTACGTCGTCGGGAGCGTTCGTGGCATCAAGCAGTTCATCGCCAGGGTCAACTCCAATGCAACATTCGAGGCGTCTCTGGTCATTCCGCCACCGGGGCAGTGGTCATTCCAACTCGCGACCTATGGCAATGCCGCAGACGCGGGACTCGACCGCAATCGGATTGCCGTCGGCCATCCCTGGCTGGAAGCCGAACGTCCCGGAGACGTGAGGGACTACTACGCCACCACCTACCGGCTGGGACCGCCGGTGTTCACAGGAGTTGTGCTGAGCACATCCGGTGGCGTTTCCACGATCACCGGCACTTTGGCGACCTTCACCAACGAAAAGCAGTACAGGTACGGAATCCTCGTCACCAGCGAGGTCGATGTCGAATATGCCTGGGCGCTGGTAGCGGCGACACCGGGCCCTTTCAGCATCGAAAGACCGCGGCCGTTCTCAGGCAGGATCAAGCTTAGGCTGCTCGAGTTGGAGAACGGCTGCGCCCGGCGCGTCGTCGGCCAAGTGTGGGCCGAGGAGAATGCGGTTGCATCGGCATCTGCATGGCCGGACCTTCGCATCGAGTACCGCTCCATCGGCGACCGTGTGCCGGCGGCTGCGACGCGCATCGTGCCTGCCTGCAAGGATGGCACCTGGGAGATCGAGCGGCTTTCGCCCAGCGTCGGCCGCGTCTCCCTGGTCGATGTGAACACCAAGCGGATCTACGGCGAATACACCATGCCCTCGGGGTTATTGAGATCCTTCAATGTGCCTGCAGTGCAGGCCGGGCAGACACCCGACGACGTCTATTACGATGGGTTCAATGATGCCTGCTTTCTCTACGATCAGGCGGTGGCGCTGATCGCCTTCCTCCAACTCGGCGAGCGGGAGTCGGCGCAACGGCTGTTGGATGCGCTGTGCGCCGTTCAGAACAAGGACGGCAGCTTTCCGTTTGCCAATGATCAATCGGTCCTCTGCGAGCACAACAATAGCTTCATCCGTATCGGCACCGTGGCTTGGGTCTGCTACGCCCTGCTCCTAGCCGATCGGCCGTCTTTTCGCGGCTGGTTCCCGACCCGGACGGGGGAGGTCACTCGCAAGTGCCTCGCTTTTCTTTCCACTTATCTCAATCCGCTCGGATTGGTTAATGGCGGGAAGGGCCGATACATCGGCACCGTGCTCGATGCGGAGTACATCGTTCCCTGGTGGAGCACCGAGCACAATATCGACACCTGGTGGTGCTTCGATCTGGCCGCCGAGCTCTACGGCGACGCCACCTACCGTAGGATCGCCGATAACATTCGCGCCGCACTGGAGACGGAGGGTTGGAACGAGCATGCTGGAATCTTCTGGCAGGGTGGGACGTACGCGGGCGGTGCCAACATGCCCGATGGGCGGCATGCGCTCGACGTCATGAGCTGGGGTGCTGTCGTCCTCGACCGGTGGGGCCGGACCTTGGACACGAATGCCGCGATCGGCCGAATGTGCCGGCTCTACTACGTAACCGACGCCGCCACCGGCCTGTCCGGTTTCACGACCTTCATTCCGCCGGACGGCTATCCGCTGGGGACGATCCCCAGCCTCTGGTACGAGGGGAGCTTCGGTGCAGCCTTCGCCATGCGCATCCAGGACCCGGCGCAGGCACACAGGCTGATGGCGCTTCTCGCGACGGGACAGAATCCGGACGGCTCTTACCCCTATGCCTTGCATAAGGATCCGATCAACGACATCCATACCTTCCCGAGCCTCGTCTCCGCCGCCTGGAACGTGCTTGCCTACTCGGGGCCGGGGACTTCCTATCCGCGAGTGCTCTGGATATAGCCCACGTGTTGCACGCGATGACGGTGTGCCGGCGACGCAGTAGTCTTTTGGGCTTTCTCAACGTTCCAGGGTTTCGACCAGTCACAGGGATCTGGAGAAGCAGCCATGAGCGGACAGGGAACGGTGCTGGTGACCGGCGGGTCGGGCTTCATCGGCAGCTGGTGCGTGATCGGGCTGTTGCAGCAAGGCTATACCGTGCGCACGACCGTGCGAAGTCT
>DATMND010000065.1:0-8866 GCA_035569235.1 Acetobacteraceae bacterium
CTCACCGATCGCGCCCGCCAGATCATCGCGGAAGCGGCGGCGAACTCGACCAAGGTGCAGTACACGCGGATCGAGGTGAACGGCTACACCGATACATCCGGAACGCCGAAGTACAACCTGGGTCTGTCGATACGCCGCGCCGACGCGGTCAAAGCCGAGCTAATCAAGGACGGCGTGCCGGAAAGCGCCATCACGGCGAAGGGTTTCGGCGACACCGTTCTGCTCGTGCCGACCGGTCCAGGTGTGCGCGAGCCGCAGAACCGGCGGGTGGAGATCATCATTCGTTGAAGTGATTCTTTCCGGAGTTTCGTCTAGAAAGTCGGAGCACTTCGAAGACTTTGCTTTCTCGGGGCCGTGCCGTCATCTCGGTACGGCCCCACTTTCATCCACTTCAGGCAATCATCGGTCGCAGGCGTTGGCTCGCCACGGAATAACGGACTGGAGTTGCTGGAAGCCATCGGTGCGTGAGCCAGTGCGGGGGGGCAGGGTCGCCCGCGCACCAAACACTTCGTCGTGCCGGCACCATCGCCATCATTCATAGAGACAATGCGCACCCTATCTTCGACAACAGGAGTGACAGCAGCGTCCAGCCGGCGCGATAGCAACGCTACGTTCGACTGCTACACGACCATGTGACACCATCGGGCGACAGAGGGGGTGTTTCGCTTACGGACGATCTTGGAACTCGCTGAAATCCGTTCACTTGTTGGCCTTGCGTACGATTTCGAACAGATCGCGTGGCGACCCACTTACGACAATGCCGACAGCGTCTCACGCCCTGTTTCATTGGCGGTCGAAACCAGAATATGCACTGCCGAGTTCCTCCAGGTGAGCAACCCGGAGTCGAAAACATGAGATCGCAATTGTTTGGAGCTATCGCCATCGCTGCCATGATCGCGACGCCGGCAGTGGCGCAAACGACAACCCCCTCCTCCAATACCATGAGCACCCAGGGCCCCGGCGCAGGGCCGAATGCACAGACGCTATCTCACGACGGCTCGGCCAGCCTGACAAACTCCAATGCCTCAAGCGCCAGCAATAGCCCTGGGGCTGGCGCATCGCCCCATACCGGCTTTTCGTCCGGTATGACGCCAGGCGCAGGGACTGCCAGCGGCACGGCTGACGGAACGACGGACACCGGCGCTACAAGTCCGGGGAGCGGGAAATCGGCAGCACAGAGGTAATCGGCCGAGGCGGCGTTGGCGGCGACCACCGGGTCAAGCCCGGTGGCAGGCCACGGCGATGGCGGCGTTGTCGCGACGGGCGCGGTCCTCGGGTGGGCCGGTGACCGGCGGCGGCAGCCCGGCGCAGAGTTCGTGGATGGCCTGGTAGTAGAGGTCGCGGGGAAGCTGGAGGGTGAGGTCGGGCGGTTCGGGCGGGGGATATTGGTCCATGGCGGGAGTATGGTGTTAGTTCTGATATCTGTCAATGTTAGTCTGCCACGCCCGCCGCATTCGCCGGTCATGGCGCCACGGAAAACCGAATGTCGCCATTGCTCGCGATGCCATCGTCGGCGGAGATCGCCCTCCAGCGGAGCACGTACTTGCCGGGGCGCGGCGCCTCACCCGAGGCGAACAGCACGTCAGGCGCGCTGTCGCCCAGCGGCACAAGCGTCTGGAGGACGCGGCCCGACTGCATGATGTGCATCCGCGACGCCCTGTGATCCACCAGACCATCGAAGCGGATGACATACTCGGCGTGGCGACCGGTGATGATCGCCTCGGCGGCGGGCGTGGATTCCCGGACGTGCAGCGCACGCGCGTCGGCAACCGCGGGCGACAGCAGGATCGCCGCAACCACGCAGCACATGCGCATCCACCGGCGCCGCCTTGTCTCACCTGACCGCATGTGTGTTCCTCCTGTCCGAGGCTCACGACAGGGAATCCGGCTTGTTGTTGTCAACTGGAGCGCGCTGTCGCCACTGCGTCCCGCGCGGGCATGCGTGCCGCAAGAACGTTCGGACAGGACCGGCCACAGGATCGAGGGAGACACCATCCTGGTGGCGTCAATGACGACAGATGGTATTGGACACGGCCAGCGCGACGGTGGAAACAACAGTTAAAAGGCAGCTTTCAACGGCCCGGAGCGAGGGGGATTTGTGAACAGGTCGTACGACGGGCGGGGAGGCTTCGAGATTTGTGGCGACCATCCTGACCGATGCCGATCCGTGCGGCGACCCCACGCTTAACCCGGAATGACCGCTCACCCGATGAGTCTTCGTTGCGGCGATGGATCGCCCGTGATCAGTGGTCGGCACGTGCCTCTACTCAGCCGTCTAGACCGATCAGACGATCACTGGGATCGGCTGAATGATAGGCGAGGTAGTCCGATCACCGACCACGCAGCCACATTGATCTAGATCAATGTCTACCGAGCAAAATCGTGCCATCACACAGACGCCATCCCCGCAGGCCGCCACCTACATCGTTTTGTGGACGACAATGCGGCGGTGGTTGCGCGGTGCTGGCGCACAAAGCGGCATCCGAGTGCGACTTCCCAACGGTGGTGTAGCGATACCGTAGCGGTGTGATGCAATGGAAAGACCCGCACTAGGACTGACGGTGACGATCGCGGCTGCTGCTGAGCACAGGCGCGGCGTGGGCAGGTTCCCTCCAAGACGGCATTGCTGCTTATGATCGCGGTGACTATGCAGAAGCAGCCAAGTGGTTCCGACTGGCAGCAACGGAGGGGGATTCGGACGCGCAAGCCAACTTCGGGGTGAAGTCAGCGCCAAGAAGGCACGTGACCTCGCTGCAAAGATGACACCGCAACAAATTACTGCAGCGCAAAAGTTGGCACGGGATTGTCCAACAATGTAATTTAAAGGGCTGTGACTGAGAATAGAAATCGCGATTGAACCCGATAGGGGCCAATGGAGTGAGAAGTGCCTTTGGATCATCTGAAACCAAAGATGCGTGCCCGCGCCCTGCTTGAGGCAATCCTGACCCATGCCAGGGACTTGGGATTGAGCGATTCGCAGATGGCTGCGACCAGCCGTATTTATTGGGATGTGAATTCTGATGCTGATGCAGGACTGACGGTAACCAAGATTTCCGAATTGCTAACTGTGGAGCAGTTCCGAGATGCTGTTGCTCAGTTTACAGTTGCTCTGCACGCCCCTTCTGCGGACAACTCTGACTTACCCGTTGAGATTGAGGGGTTAGTTCTGGAATCGCTGAACAACGCTACGAAGGACAGGTCGATTGTCGAGATCCAGTTGGCGGCGAATGCCACTAATATCTTGATAGGTTGGGCGAAAAATTTCGCCTTTTTCGTTGCTCTACCCGCTAGTATATTTCTGGGCTCTCTGGTTTTTTATGGTATTTCGAAGGTTACGGACATTCGCGAGAAGGCAGATTCTGTTTCCAAGGACGTGGGTCTGATACAGCAAACGGTTGAAGGTATGAAGGTTAGGAGAGACCAACTGAGGATCTATGCACAAGATTACGCCAATATGACTCTCTCTGCTAGAAATATGACAATTAGGGATTTGCAAATAAGGCTACGCGACAAAGGTTACGAAGTTAGCACGAGTGGGGATTTTGACGAGTCAACCTACGTAGCCCTCCAGAAATTTCAGGCTGATACAAAAACGATCCCGGATGGGCTATTGGGGCTAGTCACAATTGCAAATTTGTTCCCTGACGCGCAACCGGCGGATGCCTCGGCCAAGGCGATGCTGGCCGATTTCGAGGCACGATTGCGTTCATTGGAGGAGAGGTCCAATCGGCCATGAAATGGTCGGTATTTTAAGGAGACCATGTCAAAAACTCCAGGGAGAGGTATTGAGATTCGGGTGATCCGGGGATCACACCGCACTGGTATTGGTCAATCGAACGGCGTTAGGTGGTGGATGCGCTGCACCGTCGATGGACTGGGGTCGTCGTGAAGAGCCTTGAGCACGAGGCCCACCCCCTGGAGAATTTGTCAGCAAATGCTCCTCATCTTGGGCCGACGCTGCCGAGGCGTTGAGCCGCTTCATGGCAGCGGGTCGCCGTGCTAGAGATCGCACCGTTGCCGTGGCTGTCGACGGAATTGGACGGTTGAGTAGAGGCACGCGCCGACCACCGGACGAGGGTATCCATCGCCGCGACGAACGCGCATCGGGTGAGCGGTCATTCCGGATTGAAGGCGGGATTGCCGGTCGACGATTGCCATTTCCGCGCGCCGGACGGCAATCCGCTCATCGCCCGGCTGCACAGCCGATGGGCGGCAGAGCACGGCTTCCCATAAACGGTCGTTTTCGCCGGTCTGCCGACCGAACCCAGAACCATCTGTTTTCGTTGTCGCCCGCAGGAACTTGTCTCCCCTCATCGCATTGGCTGAGGGCTGAGTCTGGGAGTGACCAGGGCCCGCTCCTTTCCCCTCCCTTCGCCACGCCTTACTCTCCCACCCATGCCCCGAGACCTGCCGTCCCCTGTGGACATCCTCCTCGTCCACAGCTCCGACCTGCACATCGATGACGCCACCTCCGCCGCCAAGCACACCGACGGCACCGCGGGCCTGGCCGCCGTGCTCGCCGCCGCCCGCGGCGCGCGCGCCGACATCGTCCTGCTCGCCGGCGACACCTTCGACAACAACCGCGTCCCCGCCCACGTGCTCGACCGCGCTGGCCGCCTGCTGGCCGATGCCGGCCGCCCCGTGGTGATCCTGCCCGGCAACCACGACCCCGCCCTGCCCGACAGCGTCTTCATCCGCGGCGGCCTCGCGTCCATTCCCAACGTGGCCGTCCTCGGCATCACGCACGACGAGGCGGTCGGCTTCCCGCGGCACGACCTGGAGATCTGGGGCCACGCACACCGCGACTACGAGAACATGGCCCCGCTGCGAGGGCCCCGTGCGCGCGGCACACGCTGGCAGATCGCGGTCGCGCATGGCCATTACGAGCCGCCCGAGAATCTGGCGACCCCGCTCCGCCCGTCCTGGCTGTTCAGCGACGATGCGATCGCCGGGACCGAGGCCGACTACCTGGCGCTCGGCCACTGGGACCGCGCCGTTCGCGTGGGCAACGGGGTTGTGCCGGCCTACTACTCGGGATCGCCCGAACTGGCGCAGACGGTCAACGTGATCCGGCTGACCGCGTCCGGCGAAGTGCTTGTCTCGCGCGAACCGCTGTTGTTCTCGCGCGAACCGCCCTTGTTCCGTCATCCCCGCGAAAGCGGGGACCCAGGCCGAGTGGGCGGTGCCGTTCCCCTGGGTCCCCGCTTTCGCGGGGATGACGAGTAATGTGTGCGGTGGTGACGAGTAATGTGTGGGTGGTGACGAATATTGTGTGCTGGTACGACGAGCAATGCTCGCTCGTATGACGAGTAACGTGTGCGGTGATGACAAGTGGTCCGGGAACGACAAGTGATGTGAGGAACCACGATGCCCCTGCTCTGCGAACAGCGCGGTTCAGTCGCGATCCTGACACTCAGCCGCCCCGAGGCACGCAACGCCTGGTGCGAGGAGTTCCAGGCCGGCTTCCGCCAGCGCCTGCCGGAACTGGAGGCCGACCCCGACATCCGTTGCGTCATCCTGACCGGCGACGAGAAGGGCGGCGCGTTCAGCGCGGGCGCCGACCTGAAGAACCCGCGCACGCACACGATGGACTCGATCGCCTCGTTCATCGAGGACCTGCCGAACCGGCGTCGCTCGCATCCGATCCCGATGCTGACCGACTTCGCCAAGCCGATCATCGCCGCGGTGAACGGCTATGCCGTCGGGATCGGCTGCATCGTCACCTATTGCTGCGACATGATCGTCGCGTCCGACCGCGCCGAATGGCGGCTGCCGCAGAGTGGCCTCGGCATCATCCCCGCGCAGGGCGGCGCCGTGCGGCTGGCGCGCTGGATCGGCAAGGGGCTGGCGATGCGCGCGGCGTTCGGCTTTCCGCTGAAGGCCGACGAGGCGTATCGCATCGGCCTGGCGCAATGGCTGGTGCCGCACGACGAGCTGATGGCACGGGCCATGGAGGTCGCGGAACACATCGCCTTGCTGCCGCCGCTTGCCGCGCGGCTGGTGAAGGAATCGCTGAACCGCGGCATGGACGTGCCGCTGGGGGATGCCGTGCTGGGCGACCTCTATCGGTTCGCCGCCCTGGAGCTGACCGACGACAAGCAGGAAGCGCACCAGGCCTGGCGCGAACGCCGCAAGCCGCGTTTCAAGGGAAGCTGAACCTAGCGCAGCCGTTGGCCGCAACCAAACCAAAGCGAGGCTCGCACGGGTGCCTCGCCATGTCAGTTTTAGGCTGGATCAGGCAACAGGAAGGGGAACCGCAAAAAAACGCAAATAACGCAAATGGCGCGCTTGCTCGGCCAGGAGGCCAGACTTAAGGCAATGTCGCTGCAACCTGCATTTGCGTTTTTTTACGTTTTTTGCGTTTTTTGCGTTATTTGCGGTTCCCCTTGCCTTGCGTCGGTGCAATCGCCTGCGTGCGATGACCCTTGAAGGATACTGTCAAGCGACGCAGCGCGTTATCGGCTGTCTATCGGAAAATCCCGTGGGCTGCGGTGATTTGAAAGGTTAGTAGTACAGGAGGAGACGATGCCTCAGTCGATCCGCGCCGTCGTCGTCGATCCGTCGAGCGACGCCAGGCTCGAGTTGCGCGACGTCGAGTTGCCGCCTGCCGCGCCCAACGACGTGACCGTCCGCGTCACGGCAATTTCGCTGAACCGCGGCGAGGTCAATCGCGCCCTGTCGGCGTCTGAAGCCGGCGCGCGGCCCGGCTGGGACTTTGCCGGCGTGGTCGAGGCGACGGCACCTGATGGCAGCGGCCCGGCCGCGGGAACGCGCGTGGTTGGCATGCTGCCGACCGGCGCCTGGGCGGAACGTGTGCGCGCGCCAAGCCATGCGGTCGCGGCGCTGCCCGATGGCGTTTCCGACGCTCAGGCCGCGACGCTGCCGGTCGCGGGCCTGACCGCGTTGCACGCACTGCGCCAGGGCGGGCTGCTGCTCGGCCGCAAGGTCCTGATCGACGGCGCCACGGGCGGGGTCGGACATCTCGCGGTGCAGCTTGCCGCCGCGTCTGGCGCGACCGTGTACGGCCATGTGCGGCGGCCCGAACAGAAGGCGATGATCGCCGAATGGTGCGGTGACCGCATCATCGTCGCGTCCGATCTGCGCGCCGCGGCGTCCAGCGGACCCTATCACCTCATCCTGGATTCAATCGGCGGATCGGCTCTGTCAGCGGCACTGACGATGCTACAGCCGAACGGCACATGCGTGCATTTTGGTGTCTCGGAGTCCCCGACGACCACGATCGAGAGCGGCGCATTCTTCCGGCAAGGCGGCGTGAAGCTCTACGGCCTGATCCTGTTCCACGAACTGCGGCAGGTGGAGCCCGCAGGACCAGGCCTTGCCGTGCTGGCCCACGAGGTAGCGCAGCGTCGGCTACGGCCGCATATCGAGATCGAGGCGCCCTGGACTGACATCGCCGTCATCGCACGCCGCCTGATCGCACGCGAGTTCGCCGGCAAGGCCGTGCTGCACATTACATAGCCTGCGTCGCGATTTTCAGCCGACGCGAAGCAGGCGGAAACCTTCGGCGCGCAGCCAGGGAATGGCCATCGCGGCATGCGGCGTCAATTGATCGACCAGATTCCAGAACCGCTTGCGATGGTTCAAATGCTTCAAATGCGCCACTTCGTGCGCGGCGACGTAATCCTGCACAAACTCGGGTGTCATCACCAGGCGCCAACTGAACGCGATCGAGCCGTCAGCGGCGCAACTGCCCCACCGGCTGCGTGTGTCCTTCACCGCAATGCGCCGCACCGTCACGCCAAGGGTCGCGGTCTTCGCGGCGACAAGCACGGAAAGTCGCCGAAGCGCCTCGGCGCGTAGAAAGTCCTGCACGCGACGACGCAGGAATTCCGGCGCGCCGGTGACATGCAGTTCGCCATCCTGCAACCACGCGCCGCCACGCGACTGCGGCACATGGCGAATGCGGTGCGGCACGCCGCCGATCGGCACCAGCGTCCCATCGGCGAATGGCAATGCGTCAGGTAGCGCTGCCAACTTGTTGGCGACCCAGTCTGCATGGTTCATCAGCAGCGCAACGCCGGCGCCACGGCCGGCACGCATCGGCAGCGTGACGACTACACCACCGCCGCACGGATCAATGCGCAGACTGACGCGTCGTGCACGACAATTGCGTCGCCATTCGACACGTGTCGGCCCGCCTGGCATCGCCAGCATTTCCGATCGCGGCAATTCCATTTTTGGCAGAAACGACAAATGCCGCCGATTCGTCAACCCGTCTGGCTGGCCGCTTTCCGGCTATGCCGCCTTCGCCAGTTGCACGCCGCATGCGTCGAATGCTGCGAACAGCCTGGCCTGCTGTTCGCCGGTGAGTTTGAGATGCGGCGGTAGCATGTTGTGCCACGCAGCATCGCCGGTATGGCGTGCCATCAGTGCCTTCAGTGCGGGGATGGGCGCGGGCGCGGCGACGATCGCCCTGCGCGTCGCACTCAGCGTTTCATGGGCGCGCGCGCCGGCATCGTTGTTCCAGTTGGCATAGACATCGGCTGCGATCGGCGAATTGACGTTGGCTGCCGCCGTGATGCAACCCGCACTGCCGAGCAGCAGCAGCGGACGCAGCAGCGTGTCGTCGCCGGCGTAGACCTCAAACCCGTCCTTGGCGAAGTTCTCCACATAGGCGCGGCCGTTGTCGTAGTTGCCGCTGCTGTCCTTCACGCCCTTCAGCGTGCCGGGAAATGCCTTCAGCAGGCGCGCGATCAGATCGACGCTGAACGGCACAGCCGATTGCTGCGGGAAATTGTAAAGGTAGTATTTGATGCCGGTGCCGACGCGGTTGATCACCTCGCTGAAATACGCGAACAGCCCGTCATCGGTCGGGTTCTTGTAATAGAACGGCGGCAGCAGCAGC
>DATMND010000066.1:0-2116 GCA_035569235.1 Acetobacteraceae bacterium
GGCGATTTGAAGCTTCGCATCTACCGACCCGAGGGACCCGGCCCCTTTCCCATCCTGGCCTTCTTTCACGGCAGCGGCTTCGTGCTGTGCAGTCTGGATACGCATGACGGCATGTGCCGCAACCTGTGCGCGGGCGCCGGATGCATCGTGGTCTCGGTCGATTACCGCCTGGCACCCGAGCACAAGTTCCCCGCGGGCCTGGACGACTGCGTAGTCGCGACGCTCTGGGTGGCCGAACATGCGGCCGAACTCGGAGGGGATGCCAGGCGATTGGCCGTGGCGGGCGACAGTGCCGGCGGAAACCTTGCGGCCGCGGCCGCGCTGCGCATTCGCGACGAAGCAGGGCCGGCCTTGTGCGGGCAGCTCCTGATCTATCCCGTCACCGACTACCACACACCCGGAACGCCATCCTATCGAGAGAATGCGGAAGGCTACGGGCTGACACGCGACACGATGGTCTGGTTCTGGAACCACTATCTGAGGGACCCGGCTGAGGCGGCGCATCCCCATGCCTCGCCGCTGCGGGCCCAGGATTTGAGTGGCTTGCCGCCCGCGCTGGTGGTCACCGCCGAATACGATCCGCTGCGCGACGAGGGCGAATATTACGCGGAGAAACTTCGTGCCGCGGGGACTGCCGCGGTCACGTCGCGCTGGCCAGGCATGAACCACGGCTTCTTCTTCTGGGCCGGTCTGGTGGACAAGGCTGGCGAAGCGATGGACGAGTCCTGTGTCTGGCTGCGTGGGACGTTCCGGACGGCGCCGCCGTAGGATGTCTTACAACGCATGAGCGGCACCGCCCCGGTCGAAACGTCCGACCAGGCACTTGCCCGCGCCCAGGCGGCGGCACAGGCCAGGCGCTTCGGCGAGGCAGCCGGCATCTGCAACGACGTCCTCGCCGCGTCGCCGGACAATCCCCAAGCCCTCGCCCTGCTGGGCGTGATCGCCGCCCACACCAATGACCCGGAGCGCGGCATCGCACTGCTGGAAAGCGCGGTGACGGCCAGGCCAGGCGTGGCAGCCTGGTACGCCAATCTCAGCGCTCTCTATCGCGTGGTCTATCGGGTGCGGGATGCGCTGGCGACGGGGCAGGAGGCGATCCGGCTCGATCCGCAGAATGCGGACCATCTGGTCAATCTCTCGCTCGCTTACGCCGATGCCGACGATCGCGAACATGCCGTGGACTGCCTGCTGCGTGCGACCGGCCTTCGGCCCGACCATGCGGAGGCGCATCTCGCGCTGGGGCAGAACCTGCTGGCGCTCGGCGATTTCGCGCCGGGCTGGCTGGAATACGAGTGGCGCAATCAGACCGAGGCCGGGAAGACAGCGCTGCCGGCAATGACGTCAGCCGCCTGGAACGGCATGCGCATCCCGAACGGCCGTCTGCTGATGGTCGGCGATCAGGGTTACGGCGACACGATCCAGTTCGCCCGCTACATCCCGATGCTCGCCGAACGCTGCGCGGAACTGGTCCTCGGCTCCAGCGCCGAAATGGCGCCGCTGCTCGCGAACATGCCCGGCGTCGCGCAGTACTGCCATCGCTGGACCGACGTGCCTGGCCACGCCGCGCATTGCCGGCTGTCCAGCGTGCCGGGCCTGCTGCACACCACGCTGGAGACAATCCCGGCCGACATTCCCTATCTGTCCGCCGACCCGGCGCGCGTGGCGGTCTGGCGCGAGCAACTCGATGCGCGGCTGCCGGCCGGTGCGCGTCGGATCGGGCTCGCATGGATCGGCCGCCCGACGCATCCCAACGATCGCCGGCGGTCGCTGCAGCTGGCTCGCCTTGCGCCGCTCGGCACGGTCAGTGGTGCAAGCTTCGTGTCGCTGCAGAAGCCGCTGCCGCAGTCCGATGCGGCGTCGCTGCCGCTGTTCCCGGGGCTTGCCGACATCTCGGACGAACTCACCGATTTCGGTGAGACCGCCGCGGCCATTGCCAATCTCGACCTCGTCATTGCGGCGGATACCGCGGTGG
Source organism: Acetobacteraceae bacterium (assembly GCA_035569235.1). Lineage (GTDB taxonomy): Bacteria > Pseudomonadota > Alphaproteobacteria > Acetobacterales > Acetobacteraceae > JAMXLO01. The sequence goes on from DATMND010000066.1 coordinate 1,973, forward strand.
GCCATCTCGCCGGGGCGCTCGGCAAGCCGGTCTGGATTCTGCTGCCCAAGGCTGCCGATTGGCGCTGGCTGCTCGAGCGGGCCGACAGTCCCTGGTATCCGACCGCTCGCCTGTTCCGCCAGAAAATCCCCGGCGCATGGGACC
>DATMND010000067.1:0-7403 GCA_035569235.1 Acetobacteraceae bacterium
CCACCAGCCGGTCGCAGGCCTCGCGCGCCTCCTCCAGCAGATGTAGATGACCGGGATGCAGCAGGTCGAAGCAGCCATTGGTGAAGCCGACGCGCCACCCCTTGTGGTGCCAGCGCTGCACATGCTCGATCGCCGCCTCGCGCGAGACGATCTTGCGCAGTGCGCTGCCTTGCGGCGACAGCGCGGCCAGCAGGTCCGTCTCGCGCGCCACCGCGGTCCCCACCTTTCCCACCACGACACCGGCCGCGATATTGGCCAGCCGTACCGCGACCGGAAGCTCCAGCCGGGCCGCCAGCGCAGCCGCCAGCGTCGCCACCGCGGTATCGCCGGCGCCCGCGACGTCGTAGACTTCATCCGCTTCGGCTGGGAAATGCCGCGCACCGGAATCGTCCAGCAGGGTCACGCCGTCATTGCCGCGGGTCACGACCACGGCGCCGAAGCCGTGCCGCTGGCGGAGTGCGGTCGCGGCTGCAACGATCGCCGCCTCGCTGTCTACCCGCATGCCGGTGGCTTCGGCCAGATCGGCGCGATTCGGCATGATGATGTCGGCGCCGGCATAGCGCGAATAGTCAGGTCCCTTGGGATCGACGATGACCGGCCGACCGGCCTCCCTGGCCGCGGCAATGAGCTGAGTAGGCACTTCGCCGCTCAGCAAGCCCTTCTGGTAATCGGACAGCACGGTAAGCGAGGTGGCCGCCATGGCGTCGCGCGCGATCCGTACCAGGCGTTCAGCCAGCCTGGGCTGCACCGGCGATGTCTCTTCGCGGTCCGCACGCAGCAATTGCTGGCCGGCCGACAGATACCGGGTCTTGAGCGTCGTGATGCGTCCGCCCTGCACCAGCAGCCAGGGTTCCACATTGGGCTGGCCGCCGATCAGGCCGGTCAGGTCCGAGCCGGCCTGATCGTCGCCCACCACCGAGATGAATGCGACGGCCGCGCCGAGGGCCGTCAGGTTGCGCACCACATTGCCGGCGCCGCCCGGCATGGAAATCTCGCGGTCGATGGTCAGGATGGGTACCGGGGCTTCGGGACTGATACGCTCGACCTGGCCATAGACGTAGCGATCCAGCATCACGTCGCCCACCACGAGAACATTGGTGCGGCCAAGCAGGCGCACGGCGGCGGCCAGATCGGCGTCCGGTTCGGAAAGCGTGGGCTCGGGTGCGGAACTCATGTTCATGGAAACGCCGTAACCTGATGCACCGGGGCGCGCAAGCAAAGCCGGCAGAAGTTCGTCAGGCGGTGATGAAGCCCAGCCGGTCCGCCTCCAGCACCACGCAGGTCAGCACGCCGCCGATGACCGCCCCGGTGTCGATGCCGATGCGGTTCGGCCGCACGACCGGCTCCTGCCTCGGCGAATGTCCGTGCACCACGACGGCACCGAATGAGCCTTTGGAAGACAGGAAGGGCTCGCGGATCCACATCAGGTCGTGTCGGCTTTGTTGCGCGAGCGGGATGCCGGGGCGGAGCCCGGCATGCACAAACAGGTAGCCGCCAGCCTCGTGGTAAACGGCCAGATCGCGCAGAAACAGCAGATGTGGCGTGGGCAGATAGCTCGCCCAATCCTTTGGCTGCGCCGAGCGCGGGACACCCCAGCTCAGCAGCGATTCGGTCCCGCCATTGGCCAGCCACAACTCCACCGCTTCCACATCCCCGGAGGCGATCGCGTCCAGCATCATGTGTTCGTGATTGCCCATCAGGTTGACGGTCGGCACGTCCGGCATGGCCACGCGCCCGGCAAGCCGCGCCACCACGCCGGCGCTGTCGGGGCCCCGATCGACGTAATCCCCGAGGTGCACCAGGAGGGGCTCCCTTACCGGTCGCTCCGCCAGGTCGGCGGCGATCGATGCATGCATCGCGGCCAGCCGGTCCAGGCAGCCATGCACGTCGCCGATGGCATAGACGCGCTGGTTCGGGGGCAGGCTGGCGGGTGCCGTAACGAAATCGATCATGGGCACGCAACTTAGCAGCCAGCCAAAGTTGATGCGACCCGAGGGCGACTGGTCGGTGCACGGCCGGCATCGATCCATCAATCAGGAAATCGCGAGACGAAGAGGCGGGGCGCATTTTCGCGCAACCCCCGGATGGTGGGCCGGGAAGGACTTGAACCCCCGACCTCACGCTTATCAAGCGTGCGCTCTGTCTCTGAGCTACCAGCCCATCCGGAGACGTAACGTACCCGGCTCCTTTCGACTGAGCAATACACAAGTGCGTAAGCCGTAATGATGGCGGCCGCCGCGCCAGGTTCAACGCGAGTTTGACCTCGCGAGCGGCTGAAGCCTAGAAGTCTTCGCTTCAAGTAGGATGCGAGCGATGAACAGAGCCGAATTCGAAGCCGATCTTCTCCGCGAGGGTTACGAGGTCCGCGAAGGAGAAATCAAGCCCGACATTCATCGCGAGGCGCACGCCCACGGATTTGATGCGCGCGTGTTCGTGCTTGACGGATCGATCACGCTGGTGTTCGGCGATGACCGTCACACCTATGGTCCGGGCGATTCCTGCACGGTTCCGGCCGGGACCATGCACGAGGAACACACGGAAGCCGACGGCGTGCGATATGTCGCGGGACGACGTTCGACAGCGGACTGACCAGACGAGGAATGTCCGAATGATGGGCTGGACAGTGGTGCGCCGCGTAGTGGCCGCAGGCGCGGTGCTCTACGGCCTGTCCGCGGCGCGCGGCGCGGACCTCGATCCCGCAGCGGTCGTCTTCAAGCTGCCCGACCAGATCAAATGGACGGAGAATCCCGCCGCGGGCAATGCAAACGCCGTTCTGTACGGCGATCCGTCAAAGCCGGGTCTCTACATCGTGCTAGTCAAATGGCACCCGGGCCATATGAGCCATCCGCACTTCCACCCTAACGACCGTTTCATCACGGTGATCTCGGGAACATGGTGGGTCGGCTCGGGCACACACTTCGCGCCCGAAAACACCGTGCCGATGCCGGCCGGCAGCTTTGTCACGCATTTCGGCAAGCAGGTGCATTACGACGGTGCGAAGGACGGCGATACCGTCCTGGAAATCGTCGGCGAAGGTCCCGCCACGGCGACCCCGGCCGAGCAGAAGTAGTTCCGAGGAACTGCTTGACCTCGGCGGAGGTTGGTCGTCGATTGAACCCCGGCGGAAGTAGTGCCGGAGGAAACAATGTCAACGTTCAAGCCGTCGCCGCAGATGCGGCGCATGCAGATCGTCGCCTTGCTGCTGCTCGTTGCCAGCGGGATCGTCAACTACCTGGACCGGTCCGCGCTCTCGATCGCCAATATCGAAGTGCGCCAGGAACTTGGCCTCAGCGCAACAGTGATGGGCGTGCTGCTGTCGGCGTTCCTCATGAGCTATGCTTTCTCCCAGTTGCCCGCAGGCATTCTGGTCGACCGCGTCGGCCCGCGCATCCTACTTGGTGTCGGACTGGTCATCTGGTCCGTGGCGCAGGGAGCGGCGGGCTTCGTGACCAGCTACGCCCAGTTCTTTGCCGCGCGCATCGGTCTTGGCATCGGGGAGTCACCGCAGTTTCCGACCGGTGCACGCGTGGTCAGCAACTGGTTTCATGTCAAGGAGCGAGGCTTTCCCACCGGCATTTTCAATTCGGCGCCCAGCATCGGCACGGCGATAGCGCCGCCCTTTCTGACCTGGCTGATGCTGGCGTATGGCTGGCGCATCATGTTCATCGTAATGGGAGTCATCGGCTTGATCGTCGCGTTCGCCTGGTTCGTGTTCTATCGGGACGCCGATCGATACGGAACCGAGGAGGACAGGGACTATATCCGCTCGGGCGATACCGCCCGCACATCGTCGCCGGTTGGCCTCAAGCAATGGGGACGGCTGTTCCGATGCCGCACCACGTGGGGCATGATCCTGGGGAATTTCGGTGGCGGCTACCTGACCTGGGTTTACTACGCCTGGCTACCGGGCTTTCTCGAAATCCAGCACCACATGAGCATTGCCCGCACCGGCATCTTTGCAGCGATTCCGCCGGTTTTTGGCATCATAGGTTCGTTGTTCGGCGGCTATTCATCGGATCTGCTGGCGGGGCACGGCTTCACGCCGCTGAACAGCCGTAAGATCCCGATCATCTGCGGCCTGCTTGGAACCGCGGCGCTGACCATCGCGACGGCATATGCAACCAGCGAGACGGCGGTCATGAGCTACGTCTCGCTCGCCTATCTTCTGAGCGGGGTTGCATCCGCCTCGATCTGGGCAATCGTCACCGCTGCCGCACCGCCTGACTACATAGCCTCCAGCGGCAGCATTCAGAATTTTGGCGGCTATCTTGGCGGCACATGCTCACCTATCGTGACCGGCATTATCGTCGATGTGACCGGCTCGTTTGTGCTGGCACTTCTCATCGGTGCCGGGATGGCGGTCATGGGGGCATTGTTCTACCTGCTGCTGGTTACGAACCCGATCAGCGGCACGGAGTTGGAGGACCAGCCTGCGATGACACCGCGGGCAGTCTCTGGGTAGTCGGGGGTCAAACAAACCTCATTGAGGAGCAAAGCCATGCAAGATGACGTAGTGCCCTTCGAAAAGACCAGGGATTACGGCCTTTCACGTCGCGGGTTGGGCATCCTGGCGCTTGGCGCAGGCGCGACGGCCTCGGTTTCCGCCATCGCCGCCGATGCAGCCGTGACCGAGAGCGACGTCGTCATCAAGACAACCGATGGAAGCTGCGACGCGGCTCTGTTCCATCCAGCGGGCGACGGAAGTTGGCCGGGGGTGGTGATCTTCACCGATGCGCTCGGCCTGCGTCCGGTATTCCGCGATATGGGGAGGCGTCTGGCTGCCGAAGGATACACGGTCATTGTCCCCAACCCGTTTTATCGAACCCGTAAGGCGCCGGTGCTGAGCGGGCCGTTCGATTTCGGCAAGCCGGACGACCGCGCCAAGCTTGTCGAGCTGACAGCTCCCCTGAACAACGAATCCAAGTCTCGCGACGCTACGACCTACATCGCCTTCCTTGGTGCGCTTCCGCAGGTGAAGACCGCGACCGGGATCGGAGTGGTGGGCTACTGCATGGGCGGCCCTTACACTGTTTTGGCCGCGACGGCCGTTCCGGGCCGTGTCGGCGCCGGCGTCTCGCTTCACGGCGGTAACCTTGTCACCGACAAGCCCGACAGTCCGCATTTGCTCATTCCCAAAATGAAGGCGAGCTACTATTTCGGTATCGCCACCAACGACGACCAGCGTCAGCCCGACGCCAAAGACAAGCTGCGTGAAGCCTTCGCCGCTGCCAATCTGCCTGCCAAGATCGAGGTCTATGAAGGTTGCCAGCACGGTTGGTGCGTGAGCGACGGGATGGTTTACAACAAGGCAGGGGCCGAACGCGCCTATGGCGAGATGACGGCGCTGTACAGGCAGGTGCTGGTTTGATACGGCCCTTGGCTGTCGGTCGCTCCTCAACGCGCTCTCCCACCGATCACCGCGCCGCCGTCATGCCGACGAAGGTCGGCATCCACGTCTGTCCTTGTTGCGATCAGCAAAGATGGACGTGGATGGCGGGCCGGATCCTGTCCTCGGGCGGGCCTTTGGCCCGACCCGTGGGCTCGCCATGACGGGAGCGGCCGAGGGCGCCGTGTGAACGGACTCACATCAGCGTCGACAGCGAAATGCGAAAGTCGCCAGTGCGCGCCATCCCGGCGAACGCAACACAGGAGATTTTCCATGGCTCTCACGCTGACACTTGAACAGACCGTGCTGAACAATGTGAATGACGTGGCAGGACGTTGGCAGTTCGAAGGTGGCAGGGTCTTCGAAGAGAAGCGCGACGTAGGCTTCTACGCCAGCACAAAACGGGTGGTCTTTGGTGCAACGGATGCGCAGAACACGGCGATGCTCACGTTGGAGGTGTTCTTCCTGCCGAACAAGCCGCCGCAGAACATGGTGCTGCAGGGATCGCATGACTTCAACTCAGGCGAGGAGATTGGCAGCGTAAGCGCCGCCTCGGCCAGCCAGGCGGCACACATCGGCAAGCAGTTCAAGCGCGTGGGCAATGTCGTGACCATCGCCTGACGGATCGCGAATGTTCGGCTTTACGACGGGCGCGTCTCATTTTTGCTTGGTGGGACGCTGATCGGGCATGTGCCTGGCACGCCTGAAGGAAGCAAGGCGATTCACCGCAGGGGACGCGGAGGGCAGCATCAACCGGCGACCCTGATAGATTCTACCTGGGCGAATTCTAGATTCTACCTGGGCGAATCCTAGACAAACAGACTCCAACAATCACGTTGGCGACGTGACTGTCACGCGGCGAGCAGATCGACGATCTGCTGGATGGCTTTGTCGGCGCGATGGTAAGCGGTTTCCAGTTTGCTGGGCGGCTGGTGACGGACAGCGGGCCTATGGTGGAATCGGCTGTTGGCAAGCGGACCGCAGAGCCGTTTGTGGAAGAACAGAAATAGCAGCGCCACCTGCACGCCCTTCGGCGTGAGACGCCTGGCATATCGGGACCCGTCACGCCCCAGCAGCCCGTGGCCTTTGAGCTTGCGCAGGTCATAGCGCAGTTGGTTCAGGCCATAGGCTTTGTCGGAGACATGGAATGTGGCGAGGACGGCCTGGTGGATTCTGTTTGGTGGTCCAGCCGCCCACGTGACTGCCGCCGTGCAGGAGCACCTCGAGGAGGCGGATGACACGAGGGTCGTGGATCTTGATGCCAGGATAGCGAACCGCGCCGACGGTGGTCGGCTGGGCGAGGCGTTGCAGCAGCGGGAAGTCGGCATGGACGTTGAGCCATTGCGCCTGAAAGCCGGCGAAGCGGCCGGTGATATCCTGGAACCGCTCGCGCACGGCCTGGAGATGGTCCAATCCCTTTCTGAGCCGGAAATCGGCGAGGTTGTTGGAGACCAGCTCGTTGCGCAGGTAGGTGGCAAACTTTTCGTACTGTTTGAGGAAGGCGTGCTTGAAATAGGCACGGAAGACATGGTGACCATGCTCGATGCGGTCGATGACGGTGGCGAGTTTGCCACGCATCCTGCGGTTCACACGGGTGCCGAAGATCGCGGCGATCCTGTCGCCGGTGAGCCGCCACAGACCGAGTTCGCAGCTGCGCTCGAACAGCCTGTGGATGGGAAAGTGCCGCTTGAAGATGAAGTTGCGGCAGTATTCGATCTGGGCGATCGCGTAAAGGCGTGAGAGGCTGAGCCGGTTTCGCTCCTTGGCAGAGAACTTCGGGCCGAGGATCAGCGTCCAGTAGTCGAGGCGGTTGCGGATGATGTCCGGGCTCAGCCGATCGGCGGCGGCCTGAAGCGCGGCCGCGTCATCCACCGCGAGAAAGGCATTGTCGCTCTTGCGGAAGCCGACTGAAGCCGACCTGTGCTCGGTTCAGCTCCTGCTCGATGAAGCTGTGTCCGTTGAGGTAATACGTGGTCTGGAACGGCAGGAACGAGGCGACCCGCATCACCATCGGGCC
>DATMND010000068.1:0-30795 GCA_035569235.1 Acetobacteraceae bacterium
TTGCCGCTTCGTTGCTGGCGCTGGCCCTAACGCTTGCGCCCAATCCGTTCGCACTGACGGAAATCACCTTCTGGCTGATGGGTGGGCTGGCCGACCGCCCGCTCTGGCAGGTCGCTATGGTGGCAGTGCCGATCTTGCTCGGGTGCGCGATCCTGTTGCGCCTCGGCACTGGGATCGATGCGCTGAGCCTCGGCGAGGACACCGCGCTCAGTCTCGGCGTGCCGGTCGCGCGGACCTTGCAGTTGGCCGCGGCGGGAACCGCGCTGGCGGTCGGCGCGGGTGCGGCAGTCGCCGGCTCCATCGGCTTTGTCGGCCTGGTGGTGCCGCATCTGCTGCGCCCGTGGTTAGGCGAGCGCCCCGGCGCGCTGCTCCCGCCGGCGCCGTTGGCGGGTGCGGCGCTGCTGCTGGTGGCCGACATGCTAGTGCGGCTGGCGCCGCTGGCACTGCCGCTGTCCGCCGCGCCGCCGATCGGGGTTCTGACCGCGCTGATCGGCGCGCCGTTCCTCGTGGTCATCGCGCACAGGGCGGCGCCGTGATCGCAGTCACGCACAAGTCGGTATCGCTCGGCGGACGCACCGTGCTGCACGATGTGAGCTTTGCCGCCAGAGACGGGGAGCTGGTCGCGCTGTGTGGCCCGAACGGCGCCGGGAAATCGACCCTGCTGCGTGCACTGGCCGGCCTGCTGCCGGGCACCGTCCCGCAGGACCCACGCCGTGTCGCCTGGCTGCCGCAGGGCGCACGCTCCGCCTGGGGGTTGACGGTGGGGCAGGTCGCGACGCTAGGGCGCATTCCGCATCGCGATCGAGCGGACGCAGCGATAACCAAAGCTTTGGAGGTCTGCGGTATCGTGGGATTGCGCGCGGCGCGGGTGGACCGCATCTCCGGCGGCGAGGCGCGTCGTGCCATGCTAGCCCGCGCGTTTGCCACGGAGCCAGACGTGTTCCTGCTGGACGAACCGACTGCCGATCTGGACCCCGCCGCGTCGCACGCGATCATGCGCCTTCTGCGTGCTACGGCGGATGACGGTCGCACCGTCGTCGTGGTGCTGCATGCGCTGGACCTGGCGCTGCGTTATGCGCATCGCGTGGTCGTGCTGGCGGGAGGACGCGTGACCGCCGATCTTCCTGCCGCCGATGCCCTCCCTGCCGCCGCTGCGGCATTTGGCCTGCAGTTCGGGCCGGATCCGGAGCCGCGGCTGCTGCCACCCGGCTGATGCGCCGATTCGCCGCAATCTCGCTCGGCCTGCATGTTGCCCTGCTGGCCGGCCTGCTGATCTGGTCCGGCCGTGGCCCGCGGCCAAGCGATACGCCCGACAAGGAGGGCGCGGTCGAACTGGTCATGGTGGAAGCGCAGGGCGCGGGTCCGCCGGCCGCGCCGCCGCAATCGGCGCCCGAAAGTTCCGCAATGAAACCTCTGGAAGAACTTGTGCCTGAGCCGGCGTCGCCTCCGCCACCGCAACCGCTGGAGTCCACCGAGGCGGGCGACCAATTGCCGCTGCCACAGCCTTCGCCGCCGGAGCCACCGGGGCCGCTGTCGCCCGATCCGCCCCAGCCAAGCGCGCCAACGCCTCCTACCCCCGCGCCCCCGGTGCAGGAGGCCATGCAGGCTCCGGAGATCAGGCTCCCCGGCAACGACAGCGAAACCAACGCCATAGCCATGGGCGATCACGTGATACCGGCCAGCATCGATGCCAAGTTCCGCAACAGGGAGCCGGTCTATCCGCCTGAGGCGGCGCGGCGCGCCGAACATGGCGCAGTGATCCTGCTGATCCACGTCTCGCCGGAGGGGCTGGCCAGCAGTGTCGATGTGCTGGAGAGTTCCGGCCATGCATCGCTCGACCGGGCGGCGCACGACGCGGTGGCTGCCTGGCACTTCCGTCCGGCTGTAAAGGATGGCCAACCGATCCCGTTCGACATGCCGATACGTGTGACTTTCCAACTGGAGTAACAGGACCCAATGGTTCGGATCGACAGGGTGGTTACACGCGGCGGCGATGCCGGCGAGACCTCGCTCGGCGACGGCGCACGGCTGCGCAAGGATGCGGCGCGCATCGAGGCGATCGGCGCGGTGGACGAAACCAACGCCGCGATCGGCGTGCTTCGTCTGGCGACGCGCGACGCGCCGGATGTGGATGCCATGCTCGCGCGTGTTCAGAACGATCTGTTCGATGTCGGCGCCGACCTGTCGGTGCCTGGAGAGGGGGGCAACCGACTGCGTCTGACCGATGTGCCGGTTGACCGGCTGGAGGTCGAGATCGATGCAATGAATGCCTCGCAGCCGAAGCTCACCAGCTTCATCCTGCCGGGTGGTAGTGCTGGCGCGGTCTATGCGCACATGGCGCGCACGATTGCCCGGCGCGCCGAGCGCGAAGTCGTCCGGCTGGCGGGGGAGGAGCCGGTGACGCCGGCCCTGATTCGCTATCTCAACCGGCTGTCGGACCATCTGTTCGTGCTCGCCCGCGCTTTGAACGACAATGGCGCCAGCGATGTGCTGTGGGTGCCGGGCGGCAACCTCGGGCAATAGAGGGGAAGGGAAACGGCAATGCGATTCGGCCTGATCATTCGCGGACAGTATCCGCAAGGCGACGACATGCGGGTGCGGCTCGCCGAGGACCTGGAAGCGGCGAAACGCGCGGAGGCGCTGGGCTACGACTGCGTCGCCAAAGGCTCGCACTACAGCTCGCATCCGTTCCAGTACATACAGCAGATTCCGTATCTGACGCAGGTTGCCATGGTCGCGCCGAAGCTGCGGCTGATCCCGGGCGTCGTGCTGCTGCCGCTGCACAGTCCGCTGCATGTCGCCGAGGAGCTTGCGTCGCTCGATGTCATGTGCGGGGGCAAATTGGTGTTCGGTGCCGGCATCGGCTACCGCGAGGTCGAGTTCAATGCATTCGGCACAACGCTGAAGCAGGCGGGCAGGCGGTTCGAGGAGTGCCTGACGGCCGTGAAGCGGCTGTGGACCGAGGACTTCGTGACGATGAAGGCTTCATATTTTGTGTTGGACGGCGCGAACTGCACTGTCTTGCCAGTGCAGAAGCCGATGCCGCCAGTTTGGATCGGCGCGAACATCGACGTCGGCATCCGGCGTGCGGCGCGCATGGCGGACGCCTGGTTCGTCAATCCGCACAACAAGCTGGATACGATTGCGCGACAGATGGAGGTCTACAAGCGCGAACTCGATGCGTGCGGCAAGCCGTTCCCTGCGGAGTTTCCCATGGCGCGCGAGGTGTTCGTCGCACGCTCGCGCGAGGAGGCGATCCGCCTGGCGCGGCCTTACCTGGAGGTGAAGTACAAGGCGTATCGGGATTGGGGCCAAGACAAGGTGATGCCAGCCGGCGATCACTTCGATCTGGATTTCGACGAACTGGTGGACGACCGGTTCCTGATCGGCTCGGTGGCGGAAGTGACGGAGCAGATCATCGACCTCAGGCAGCGGTTCGGCGTGACGACACTGATCCTGGGCGTACACTGGGTCGGCATGCCGAAGAGCCTGGTGCTGGGGCAGATGCAGCTGCTGGCCGAGGAGGTGTTTCCGGCAGTGCAGCAAGCCGTGTGAGCGTCAGGTTGGCGCAACCTGCACGCCGAGTGCGCGCGCGGCGGTTGCCATCTTCTCGTCGAAGGTGGCGAGCGTGGCGCCGAGGCGGTCAGCCACGGCGATGTTGATGGCGTCTGGCGTGCGGAGGTTGAGGTCGAGGCGGCGAAGAGCGGCGGCAGCGGCTGCAATGTCTTGGGTGGTGGTATCCACGTGCTGCGTTGAGCGTGCCAGCCACGAATCGAACGACGTGAAGGCAATGCGACCTTCGTCGGGGGTCAGATCGTTGGTTCGCACGCGACGCGATACCGCAGATGCGAATTCCGCCGCGGCAAAATCGCTGACCACCAGAGTTGGGATCTCCGTTGTAAGGTAGGCGCGCGCACGAGCGGTAAAGCGGTCGTAGGTGAACAGGGCAACGAGGACGCTGGCATCCGGATAGACCCTCACGGCCAGTCTTCGTCGCGCATCCTGCTCACCAGCGCACCAGCATCCTCTGCCGGCTGCTTGATGCCGACCCGGTGCGCATCCAGCCAGTCGATATCGGCCTGGGTTATCCGGCGTGGCGGCGGCGGCACTGCCTTGAGTTCGACCACGGGATGGCCGTGGCGGGTGATCACCACCGACTCGCCCTTCAACGCGCGGTCGATCAGCTCCGGCAGGTGGTTCTTCGCCTCGGCGACACTGTGCGTGCTCATGGTCGAATTATAGCCATCAGTTGGACATTTGTCGAGACGGGAGCTGCCGGGCACACTCGATCGCCAGCACACACCGGAGGTAACCGACATGCAATTCGGCGCCGCGATGTTCTTCACCGACGCCTCCATGACGCCCGGAGAGCTCGGCCCAATACTTGAGGAGCGCGGCTTCGAGTCGCTATGGGTGCCGGAGCATTCGCACATACCGCTGGTGCGCACGATGCCGTTTCCCGGCGGCCCCGAACTGCCCCGCCCGTATTACGACATCATGGATCCGTTCCTGGTGCTGACCGCGGCGGCGGTGGCGACGAAGTCGCTGAAGGTCGGGACCGGTGTGTGCCTGATCAATCAGCGCGATCCGATCCAGACGGCGAAGATGGTCGCCTCGATCGACCAGCTTTCGCGTGGCCGATTCCTGTTCGGCGTCGGCAACGGCTGGGACAAGGAGGAGATGGAACACCACGGCACGGTGTACACCACACGCCACAAGCTGTCGCGCGAACGGGTCGAGGCGATGAAGCTGATCTGGACCCAGGAGACACCGGAATACCACGGCGACTTCGTCGACTTTGCGCCGATGCAGACCTGGCCGAAGCCGGTGCAGCAGCCGATGCCGGTGATCGTCGGGGGTGCCTTCCCCTACGGCGCGCGCCGCGCGGTCCGCTACGGCGACGGGTGGATTCCCGGCGCCGGACGGACGCGACATGGCGACATCGGAGATACGCTGCCGCGATTCCGCCAAATGGCGGTGGACGCTGGACGTGATCCCGCGTCGCTGCCGGTGACGCTGTTCCGCGTCGTGGAAGACGCCGACCGATTGGGCCAATACCGCGACCTCGGCATCGCGCGCGTGGTGATCAGCCTGCCGGCCGCGAAATCGGACCAGATATTGCCGATCCTGGATCGTTGGGCCCCGCTGATGCAGCGTCTTGCTGTTTGAACGATCGCGGTGACTCCCTCTCCGCCCCGAGGGGCGGAGAGGGTCGGGGTGAGGTGGGGCTGCCGGCATTGCGTCAGCCGCGCCACTCGCGAATCAATTGCCGGCCCTCGATGTTTCATCACCCGCTACGTCCCCCACCTCACCCTGCCCTCTCCGCCCCCGAGGGCGGAGAGGGACATGCAAGCCTGATTCAGACCGGATCCCACGGATAAACGTCGCGGGTCCGCTCCAACGGGGTGAAATTGTTCTTCACCGCCGGCAGCCACTGTTCGGCAAGCTTCTCGGGCGTCCAGCCGTCCAGACGCGCCATGATGCGGATCGGCCGCGGCTGATTGTACAGATAGATCTCGTTGCCACGCACACCAAGGATCTGGCCCGATACGCCCTCCGCGGCATCGGTCCCCAGGAACGCGATCAACTGTGCGATGTGATCCGGCCGTGTGCGCTCGGCACGCGCCTTCAACTGCTCCTCGGACTGTCCGGGCACTGTCTCGATCATGCGGCTGAACGCGTGCGGGCCGATGCAGTTCGAACGGATCTTGTAGCGCTGCATGTCCATCGCGATGCAGCGCGAAAGTCCGGCGATGCCGAGCTTGGCCGCGCCGTAGTTGGTCTGCCCGACGCTGCCGATCAGGCCGGAGGTGGAGGTGATGTGAACGAAGCTGCCGCTCTCCTGCTTGCGGAAATGCGGCACCGCGGCGCGGCTGACATAGAACGCGCCGTACAGGTGCACCTTGATGACGGCGTCCCATTCCTCGGGCGACATGTAGTGGAACATGCGGTCGCGCAGGATGCCGGCATTGTTCACCACCATGTCGATGCGGCCGAAATTGTCGATCGCCGTCTGCACGATCTTTTGCGCGTTCTCCCATTCGGCGACACTGTCCGTATTCGCGACCGCGCGGCCCTGGCCATTGGCCTGGGCGATCTCGGCTACCACCTGCTGCGCCGGGCCGACGTCGTGGCCCTCGCCGGTTACCGCCGCGCCGACATCGCATACCACCACCTTGGCGCCGTTCGCGGCGAGGCAGATCGCGGTCGCACGGCCGATTCCCCGGCCCGCTCCGGTGACCACGGCGACCTTGCCGTCAAGCATTCCAGCCATTCGCGTTCACTCCCATTCAATCAGAATGCCGCAAGAATGCGCCGGGGCGCGGCGTGTGTCATCCCCGGTAGGACGGATCGCAGTGCCATTGGCTCGCGCGTGCCGGCGATCGCCGGCAAGGCGCGAAGATGCTGGCAAGCCGATTGGGCGAACGGGGCGGCATTAGGCGATCCCCGGCATCGTCGCGGACGGACGATGGTCACCGGTATCGAGGGCGGTGCAGATCAAACGCCCCTTGCATCGCGTGGATAGTGCTGTTGATCTAGATTGATGCTTTTCGTGGAACACCGAGGCGAATGTGCTCTGGTTATCTTGGATGACGAGGTCGGTATGCAGGCCATTCCATAGCTTGGAGGGGTGCGATCAGCAAGCCGAGCTACAAACCGGTTCGTCGTGATCCAAGTCCCTAAGTATCGAGGGACAACGTGCCTACTTGCGCCTACATCCTGCACGGGGCAGCCTCGAAGACCCCAACAACTACATCCAATGACAACAATCGTGTTCCTCACTGGTCGAACATATCTAGGAGGTCTAAATGCGAAACATGCTTGCGGCCTGCCTTGTAGCGGCTACGTTTGCCGTCCCCGCTTTTGCGGATAATGCTCCGAAGAAGGGGAGCGATGCCGACGAGGCATTCATGACAGGCATCCGCAAGCTCGGCGTGATGTCCGGTGAGGCATACGCCTGTTCCAGCGAAGCGGACCAACCGCAGGTCGGCCAGGGCGCTCTTGATCTGGCAACTCAAGTGAGCCTGCATTTCGGGCTGCAGGCCGCGTTCATTTACAGCGGCTCGTTCGGCTACGGGACGGCGCACGACTTCGACCGCAAGACCTGTCCACAGGCGATAGCGGACTTCAAGGCGCTCCAAGCCAAGTATTCGGTGCACTGACATGAGCACGAGATCCATACTGTTGTTCGCTAGCGCCGTGGCGTTTGCGGGCGGCGCCTTGGCAGCGCCGGTTGCGCCATTCGTGCCGGACAGCGTTTCGCGAGCGATCGGCACAGGTATCCAACCCGATACAACTGTCCAACCCGACGAGTCCGGTTTGGTCCTGGTGCAGAATCGTGGACGTGGTGGTGGCGGTGGTGGTGGTGGTCAGCGGGCTGCGGGCGGTGGTGGACAGCGCTCCGCCGGCGGCGGTGCTCAGCGATCTGCCGGCGGTGGGAACCGCGGTGGCAATTTCAACAGCAACGACTTCCATCGTGACGTGTCGAACAGTCGCAACGCGAACGTGTCGAATACTCGCAGCGCGAACGCCAGCGCGAACCGGAATGTGAACGTCAATGCCAACCGGAATGTGAACGTTAGCGGCGGCGGCGGCTGCTGCAACGGTAACTACGACAGCGGACCAAACTGGGGTGGCGTCGCGGCGGGCGTCGCGGTTGGCGCAGTTGTCGGTGCGGCCGCGACTTCCGCGGCCCAAACCCCTACCTATGTAGCTCCTCCACCGACCTATCCCCCTGGCTACGTCGCGCCGCCACCATATTAGACGGTTGACTTGTGCAAGGCGGCACATGGCGCAACCCAACACGCGCGATCGCGGGCGCAATAACGGCTTGCCGAGGAGGACACCCGACGGCTGCTAGTCCGAACTGGTGGGGTAAGGCCGACGCTTGATGCCAACGGGCGGGAAAATGGTCCTGATGAGGTCCCTTACCGAATTCGCCAAGACGACTCTCATTGGCGGATTTCTTATCATCCCGCCAGTCTACATCTCGCTACTCTTGCTGGCCAAAGCGACCCAAGCGCTTTTGGCCTTGATGAAACCGATTACGGAGGAGATCCCCGCCGCCTCGCGTTCCGCGAGGTCCTGGCAGTCCTCGCACTGGCGGCCGTCGAGGACTGACGTGAAATTTTGAAATCCATGCGACCGAAGTGATCTCGTAGCTGGCCTGATTTCGGCCGAGAGTGCCACACTGCTGCGATGGAGGACATGCCATGGCCGAGACGATGAAGCTGCATTGGTCGCCGCGCTCGCCTTACGTACGCAAGGTGATGATCGCGGCTCACGAGCTGGGACTGGCAGGCAGGCTGCAGACGATGCGCACGGTCGTGGGAGGCACGATGCCGCATCTCGAGCTGATGCACGAGAATCCGCTCGGGAAGATTCCCACGCTGGTGCTGGCGGACGGCACGATTGTCTACGACTCGCCGGTAATCTGCGAGTATCTCGACACGCTGCACAACGGACCGAGGCTGTTCCCCGACTGGCCCGATCGATTGACCGCACTGCGCCGGCTGGCGCTGGGCGACGGCATGCTGGATATCGCACTGGCTTGGCTCGGCGAGCGCTTCCGACCTCGGGACATTCAGAGCCATCCGCACATGACGCTGTGGCAGGCCAAGATGCGGTGTTGCGTCGACGCGCTGGAGCAGGAAGCCGACGCGCTGGCAGCAAGCCGCTTCACCATCGGCCAGATCGCCATCGGCGTCGCACTTGCGTATCTGGACTTCCGTTTTGCGGATTTGAACTGGCGCGATGGACATCCGCGCCTTGCCGCCTGGCACGCCGCATTCGACGCCCGTCCGTCGGTGCTGGCCAATCCTCCAGTGGACGATCGATGAGCGCAAACAGCGCGCGGTAGATGCGATTGTTTCTATATGGCACGCTACTCGACCCCGACACGCTGGCGAGGCGTGGCGGCGCAAGTGCTGTTCGCGCGCGGCTTGTTGCTGCGACACTGCTTGGCTGGAAACGCGTCAAAATGCGCGATGGGCGCTATCCGACCTTGCGACGCGACCGTACCGGCAGCGTTCGCGGTGCCGTCGTAACCGTGCGGGGACACGTCCTTGCACGGCTGGCGGCCTACGAAGGGCCGGCCTATCGACTGACGCGGGTTGTCGTTGACACGCCGAACGGCAAGACTGCCGCAAACGCCTGGATCGCACCGGGCGGAACCCACGTTTCGTGGAAGGCCGAGCGGAGGTGTCTTGTTGGAGCCAGTTACCAGTCCTGCAATGCCAAGTCGGTCTCGGGCAGCCCGTTCACCTGCCATGCTTCAACGCCGCCGCGATACCAGTAGACCTGGGTGCAACCACGTGCCACGAGACGCAATGCCAGATTGTAACTGGTGAACCGCTCGGAATTCACGCAGTAGACGACAATAGGCGCCGACAGGTCACCTCTGGTGAGATTTTGTACCTTGCGGCGGAAGCGGTTCTGCACGGTTTCGGAGAAACCGGCTCCGTGGCCCGTCCCTTGTAAGCCGATTGCATTCGGTACCGACCGGCCCCAGGAGTCCTGAGCGACATCGATCAATATCGGCTTCAGTCGTGCCAGCAGCTTGACAAGCTCGCCTGTGCGGATAGTCATCGCGACGGGCACAGTGGTCGGAGTGTGTCCAACGCGATCAGTATGCAACACATTGTCGGGCGCGACACCGAAATCGGCGTCTTCGTCCGCGTGATCGCGCAGCCCGGCAAGCCGCAGCCCTTCTTGCACGTGACGCATTTGCGTCAGGTAAGCGGGATCGGGCAGGCCGCGTGGCGTCATGGTGGGTGGCAGACTTCGAACGGTCGCAAACGGCCAAAGACGATTGGCCTCGGCCAGTGCGCGGTGAGCGTCGTCGAGCCGGCCTATCAATGCAAAGGCGCTGGCCATGAAGAGATGGCATTGCGCGCGCCAGGTCGGCGGCGCCATACCGCCGGTGGCGAGCGCGCGTTGGTACCATTCTATCGACGCCTCATCGCGACCAAGCAGCAACAGGGCAATGCCGATCCGCTGGTATGAATGCCGGTTATATGACGAAAGGGGGTCCACACGGATCGATCGCTGGAGCAATGGGATCGCCTCGTCCGGCTGTCCTACGGCCAATTTAAGGAAGCCGAGTATCCGATATGGGTCGGGGACGTTCGGATAAAGCTCGATGACTCGCTGGTAGATTGCGATCGCCTCGGGCAGATTCCCTTGTGCCCGCAGCAAACCGCCTCGGAGTGGCAAGACCCTTTCGCTGTCCGGCTCGATCGCCTCTGCCGCAGAAACGAGTTTGGCCGCTCGTTCGATGAGGTTCTCGTTTCCTCGGGTATTATATTCAGGGATTACGAAGCGGTCCACCAAGTTACCGGCGAGATGACACAGAGCTCGAACCGAAAACGGATCCAGGTGCAGCGTCTGCTCGAACAGCGCGGCCGCCTGCGCCCACTCTGAGGGGGTGCTTGCCTTGCGCCACGCCGACAACCCGCGGAACAGAAGGTCGGACGCGTCCGGATTGTCCGGTCTCTCCCGCGCGCCGCGGGCGCTTTCAGCGTCCAACACCTGGATGCCCAACACTGCCCTCAGCCGACTGACTATCTCCTCCTGGCCGATGCCGAGCTCCCTTACATTCTGGTCGAAGCGGCCTGCCCATACGTGCGCGTTGGTTTCGGTGGAGATCAACTGCACGTTCACGCGCAGCATCTCACCCAGCTTACGCACGCTACCTTCGACCACGTAGCGTACACCGAGTTCCTCGCCGATCCGCCTGACATCGACAGGCTTGCCCTTATAGGTGGCGGCGGAATGGCGGGCTATGACCAAGGCGCCCTGCAGGTAGGACAAGTCTGTAGTCAGGTCCTCGGTGATGGCTTCGGCAAGGTAGTCCTCGTTTCCATTGCCACTGAGGTTGGCAAACGGCAGGACCACCAACGAGAGCCTTGGAGCCTTAGCAATGCTAAGGTCCGGCAGCGATACCGGTGAGTGAACCGCCTTCGGCACAGTGGTGGCGAGCCGCAATACAAAGGCCTCCACCGGACGGGCGATGTTCTTCAGTTTGATTGCGCCGAGGGCGTCAAACGCGATATCGGGTCTGTCGCGGAGATGATCGCGCACCGCTCGCGAGACGCAGATGCC
Source organism: Acetobacteraceae bacterium (assembly GCA_035569235.1). Lineage (GTDB taxonomy): Bacteria > Pseudomonadota > Alphaproteobacteria > Acetobacterales > Acetobacteraceae > JAMXLO01. Next base: position 11,104 of record DATMND010000068.1, read on the forward strand.
ACCCGGCGGACATTCAGCCTGGAGCCTCGCCGCCACGTTCACGACGTCGCCGTGGACGTCAGTACCATCTGGAATCACATCGCCGATGTTGATGCCGACGCGAAAGCGGATGGTCCGATCGGGCGGGTGATCGCTATCATAAGTCTGTACCTGTTCCTGCACCGTCAGGGCGCAACGCACCGCACCGTCGATGCTGTCGAACGCGATGAGCAGGGAGTCGCCTCCTGTGTTAACGATCCTGCCGCCATGCTCGTTGATTGACGGGTCGAGCACAGTCCTGCGCAGAGTCCGGAGCCGTTCGAGTGTTCCCGTGTCATCCAACCCGATCAGACGGCTGTAACCGACAATGTCGGCATAGACCACGGCGATCAGCTTCCGACCGCCCCGTGTTCGTCCGATCCCGTCGGATGTGCTGGAAGACGCCTCCATGGTACAGCGCTCCCCACCTCAACGCGCTCCGCCGAGGAGGTAGACACCCCCGACGGCAGGTCCGGATGGCGCTCGAGCCGTTGATTGCGGCACAGCCGCGCCATGCCATGAGCTACGCTATCACCACTGTGCGAATGACGCGAGTATACGGGCACGGGCTGATTGCAATAGCCAATGACGGCGGACAGCTTGGTTTGCGGCAGCGGCCCGATTGCTCAGAGGACCACAGGCAGCCCCTGCCAATCGCGGCAGCCTGGGGCTAGACTAATTTGCAATACTGAACAAATTGGTCCCAACTCGCACAGGGACCGGAGGGAGATAGATCGCCATGTTGCAGCCACCGCCGGCCCGACCCGGCATGCGCGAGGACGAAGTCGACACGCCGGCGCTGTTGATCGACCTCGACGCATTCGAGTCAAATCTGAACCAAATGGCCGAACTCCTGGCACCCACCGGGGCGAAGCTCCGGGCGCATGCCAAGACCCACAAATCGCCGGTGATTGCAAAGCTTCAAATGGCGCGCGGCGCGATCGGCCAGTGCGTGCAGAAGGTGGCCGAGGCCGAAGCGCTCGCCTGGGGTGGCATTCCGGACATTCTGGTGAGCAACGAGGTGGTGGGCGCATCGAAGCTGGCGCGCCTCGCGGCATTGGCGGGCATCAGCAAGGTCGCGGTATGCGCCGACGATGCAGCCCAGGTGGCGGCGATCGAGACCGCCGCGGCGGATGCCGGCATTCGCCTGCCGGTGCTGGTGGAGATCGATGTCGGCGCGGGCCGCTGCGGCGTGGCGCCTGGCCCGGACGCGGTGGAACTGGCAAAGCGCATCGCGGCCTCGAAGCATCTGATCTTCGGCGGTTTGCAGGCCTATCACGGCAGCGCGCAGCACCGGCGGACCGTTGCCGAGCGCCGCACGATGATCGACCACGCGATCGATGGCTCGCGCCGCACCGTCGAGCAGCTTCGCCAGCAGGGGCTGGATTGCCCCATCGTCGGCGGCGCGGGCACCGGCACGTTCCAGCTGGAATCCGCGTCGGGCGTGTATAACGAAATCCAAGCCGGCAGCTACGTGTTCATGGACGCCGACTATGCGCGCAACCTGGACGAGGCCGGCGCGCCGATAGCGACGTTCCGCCATTCGCTGTTCGTGCTGGCGACCGTGATGAGCGTGCCGCACAAGGGCATCGCCGTGGTGGATGCCGGACACAAGGCGGTCGCGGTGGACAGCGGCCTGCCTACGATCTGGCAGCGGCCGGACATCCGCTACGTCGGGGCGTCCGACGAGCATGGCAAGCTGGAGGTCGGATCGGAGACGGAGGCGCCGAAGCTTGGCGAAAAGCTGCGGCTGGTGCCGGGTCATTGCGACCCGACAGTGGACCGCTACGATTGGTATGTCGGCGTCCGAAACGGTCGCGTCGAGTGCCTATGGCCGATCGCAGCGCGCGGCGGGATGTATTGAAGAAGGCCCCAGATGGGGTCGTGCAGGCGCGCAGTTGCTAGCGTGGCGGCGGCGGGATCCGATCTACGGGGAGCCCCCCGGCCGCCAGTCCGCCGGCGTATCATGATCGGGATGCTGGTAGATTGTGATCCGCGTCAGGTCCTCGGGCGGGCTGCCCTCGCCGGTCGCACTCGCGGGTGCGCCGGCCAGCAGCGATGCGCACCAATCGAGCCGGCTTTCGATACCCATCACCAGACGCGGCGTCACGGCCGCCGGATTATCCAGGCTGCCGATGCTCACATCGATGTGGTCAGGCCGCTTGCGGTAGCGGAACGTCAGCGGCGTGCCGCAACGCGCACAGAAGCCGCGTTCCGCTGCCGACGAACTCGCGAACAGTGATGGCGGGTTGCGGGTCCATGCGATGTCGGTGTCGTCCACGGCCGCCCAGGCGAAGAACGGTCCGCCGACCGCCTTTTGGCACATTCGGCAATGGCAGATGCCCGAACGCTCCGGCATTGCGTAGAGCGAGTAGCGGACGGCGCCGCATTGGCAGCCGCCGGACAGTATAGGCTTGCGTGTTTCGCTCATGGGCATTGTCCCGGATCGCGTTATGCTGCAACGGACATTCAGTCGGAGGAGACCAAATCATGCGCGCCGTCTGGTACGACCGGCAAGGCCCGGCACGCGACGTTCTGGTCTGCGGCGAGTTGCCGACACCGGAGCCCGGCAATTACGAAGTCCGCGTGAAGGTGGAAGCCGCCGGGGTGAACCCGTCGGACACCTATCGCCGTCGCGGTCCGGCGCCCGCCATGGAGTATCCACGCGTGGTCACCTGCAGCGACGGCGCCGGCGTGGTTGATGGCGTCGGCGCCATGGTGCCGCAGAGCTGGGTTGGCAAGCGGGTCTGGTTGTACAACGGACAGCGCAACGGACGATGGATGGGCACCGCGGCGGAATACATCGCGCTGAACGTCGATCTGGTGACCGAACTGCCCGCGCATGTGTCATTCGCGGAGGGCGCCACACTCGGTGTCCCGTGCATGACGGCGCATTACTGCGTGTTCGTCGGTGGCTCGGTGCAAGGGCGGACGTTGCTGATCACCGGTGCAGCCGGTGCGGTCGGACACTACGCCGTCCAGCTTGCCAAATGGGCCGGAGCGACGGTGATCGCCACGGTCAGTTCCGACACGAAGGCCGCGCGCGCGAAAGCGGGCGGCGCCGACGTCACGATAAACTATCGCCAAGAGGACGTTGCGGCGCGCGTGCGTGACGTCACCGGCGGCGCTGGAGTGGATCACGTGGTGGATGTCGATTTCGGCGGCAATCTGGCCGCGACGCTTGGCTGCGTGCGGGCCAACGGCAGCATCGCGATTTACGCCTCGAACGGCGATCGCACCCCGCGCGTGCCGATCGGCGAACTGATGCAGCGAAATGTATCGCTGTATCCGATGTCGTTGCCTGGTTCGCCGCAGGCATCGCGCAAGCGCGCACAGAGCGACATCGCGCAGTGGATTGCAGCGGAGCAGCGCAAGCTGTCGGTCGCGGCGCGCTTCCCGCTTTATGAGGCGGCTGCCGCACACGAGGCGGTGGAGCGCGGCGACAAGGTCGGCACCGTCGTCATCGAGTGCGCGAGAAAGACGCTGGGCAACCTGTCGATCCGTCCGACCTAACCAGAAAAGGCGGGCATCACCTCCTGCGCAAACAGCTGCAATGAGCGCAGCGTTTGCTGGTGGGGCAAAGTGCCCCAGGCAAACGCGCATATCACATAATTGCAGCCGCTCGCCTCCACCAGCCGGCCCACTTGCTCGCGCACGCGCGCTGGAGAGCCAAAGATCACGGTCTCATGCTGCGCGGCCGTCTCCCATGCGAAGAGCGCATCTACGCTGTGGTCATCATGGTCATGCCACAACTTGGTGATTGAGTCGTACCAGTCCCTGTGGGCACCGCGCGCAACTGCGAGGGCGTCGTCGTCGGTGTCCGCCACGAACACCTGACGCAGAATTCCGACCTTGGGCGCGGCGACGTGGCCATTTAGTCTGCCCGAGTCGTGCCGGTGAAGCTGCCAGGTTTGCCAATAGGCGTCGGCATGCTCGCGCACAGAACCAGCCGGGCCTAGACCAACGAAATTGAAACCATGCCGCGCCGCATACTGGACGCTCTCTGGGTTGTGCGTCGGGTACCACAGCGGTGGGTAGGGCTTCTGAAAGGGACGCAATTCCATAGGCACGTCGCTGTACTGGTAATGCTCGCCGTCGAATGTCAATCGGCTGTGGGTCAACCCGGAGACAAGTACCGTGAGCGCCTCGTTGAAGATTGCGCGCGTGCCTGCAGGATCGACACCGTAATAACGCAGTTCGTACGGTGTGACGCCGCGGCCGACGCCCAGCTCGAGACGGCCGCCGGAAAGCTGGTCCAGCATGCAGACTTCTTCGATGAGCCTCAGGGGATTGTAGAGCGGCAGCAGGTAGACGAGCGGTCCCAGGCGGATTCGCTGCGTGCGCTGAGCAGCAGCGGCAAGGAACAGTGCCGGCGATGGCGCCATGCCAAGAGGCGTCGCGTGATGCTCTGCCAAATGATAGCAGAAGAACCCGGCTGCATCCGCCGCCTCCAGGAGCTGCAACCGGTCCTCGTAGAGCTGGTGCAAGGGCGCGGCGCCACGGTCGATCCAATCGAACAGTCCAAAGGCTACCTGTGTCATGCGGCGATCCCCTTGCTTCGTTTGAATTCGGCTCAAGCCGCGCGACGCTGTCCCGCTCGGACTCTTCTGCCAAGCCGATTTGGCTCCCCTTTCACCGAACCCCTGCTAGCCAACCAGACATGCCCGCCGTGTCAAGAGCACGCTGCACGCCAGGATTCGCTCAACGATCAAAGCCGATCACGCGATTGACCAGGACCATAGATGCGCAGGACGGTTACGTTTCCCGCAGTGTGATCGCTGCCCGTGTCGGGATCGACGATGTACATCAATCGATAGCCCGCCACGAAGCGCTCCCTCACGCCTGCATGCTGACCAAGCGGAAGCCGGCTTGGATGGTTGCCCAGATCGCGCAACGCCGTTCGAATCGATCGCAGCCGGTCGTGTGCCTCGCGGCCCGACCCAGGCTGCATCAGCCAACTTCTGACACCGGCCAGATCCCGAGCGGCGTCAGATGCGAGGCTGACGGTCCGAGGCACCGTCGATGGTTCGCGAACTCAGGTCGGCGCCGGGAGCTTGGGCACTGGGAGCGGCACTTCCTGATCAAGGCTGTCAAGCCAAGCCTCAAGTTCGGGGCCGGAAATCACCTCACCGGCTTCGGCATGACGACGAGCGAGCGCAAGTTCTGCGCCCTCACGCTTCAGACGCAAAATACGCTGTTCATCAGACTCGCGTCTGTGCTGATAGGTCATGCGGGCCTAAGCCTCGATCTCCTCGCGATCGACGCCGCCGTCGCCATCCTCGTCGGGCTTCGGCAGGGCGGGCAGCGCAGCCTCGATGATCTCGAAGTCGAGCTTGCCGTCCTTCATCGTGACCTTCACCGAGCCACCCTTCACCAGCTTGCCGAACAGCAACTCCTCGGCCAGCGGCTTCTTGATGTACTCCTGGATCACGCGCGACAGCGGACGTGCGCCGTACAGCTTGTCGTAGCCGCGCTCGGCCAGCCACTCCTTCGCAGCCGATGACAGCTCGATGGTCACGTTGCGATCGGCAAGCTGCGCCTCGAGCTGCATGACGAACTTCTCGACCACGCGCCCGACGATCTCCGGCGTCAGGCCGGCAAAGGCGATCGTCGCATCGAGGCGGTTGCGGAACTCCGGCGTGAACAGGCGCTTGATCGCATCCTCGTCCTCGCCCTCGCGGCCCTCGCGGCCGAAGCCGATCGCCTCCTTCGCAAGATCCGATGCACCGGCATTCGTCGTCATGATCAGGACCACGTTGCGGAAGTCGACCGTCTTGCCGTTGTGGTCGGTCAGCTTCCCGTGGTCCATCACCTGAAGCAGAATGTTGAACAGGTCCTGATGCGCCTTCTCGATCTCGTCCAGCAGCAGCACGGCGTGCGGATGCTGGTCGATCGCGTCGGTCAGCAGCCCGCCCTGGTCGAAGCCGACATAGCCAGGCGGCGCACCAATGAGCCGGCTCACGGAATGCCGCTCCATGTATTCCGACATGTCGAAGCGGATCAGCTCGATGCCCATGGTGGACGCCAACTGGCGCGCGACCTCGGTCTTGCCGACGCCGGTCGGCCCGCAGAACAGGTAGTTGCCGATCGGCTTCTCCGGCTCGCGCAGCCCGGCTCGCGCCAGCTTGATCGCGGCCGCCAGCGCCTCGATCGCCTTGTCCTGGCCGAACACCATCGCCTTCAGGTCGCGCTCCAGATTGCGCAGCGTCTCCTTGTCATCGGCCGACACGCTCTTCGGCGGGATGCGGGCGATCTTCGCGACAATTTCTTCCACGTCGCGCAACGTGACGGTCTTCCGCCGCTTGTGCTCCGGCAGCAGCATGCGCGAGGCACCGACCTCGTCGATCACATCGATCGCCTTGTCGGGCAGTTTGCGGTCGTGGATGTATTTCGCCGACAACTCGACGGCCGCACGGATCGCTTCGTCGGTATAGCGCACCTTGTGGTGCTTCTCGTAGTTCGCCTTCAGGCCGCGCAGGATCTTCACGCTGTCTTCAAGCGTCGGCTCGTTCACGTCGATCTTCTGGAAGCGGCGGACCAGTGCGCGGTCCTTCTCGAAGTAATTCCGAAATTCCTTGTAGGTGGTCGAGCCGATGCAGCGCAGGTTGCCCGACGCGAGCGCCGGCTTCAGCAGGTTCGAGGCATCCATCGCGCCGCCGCTGGTGGCGCCGGCGCCGATCACCGTATGGATCTCGTCGATGAACAGGATGGCGCCCTGCTGGTTCTCCAGCTCGGACACCACGGCCTTCAACCTTTCCTCGAAATCGCCGCGATACCGCGTCCCGGCGAGCAGGGCGCCCATGTCGAGCGCATAGATGGTCGAGCGGCCCAAGACCTCCGGCACATCGCCCTCGACGATCCGCTTCGCGAGGCCCTCGGCAATCGCCGTCTTGCCGACACCTGGATCGCCCACATAGAGCGGGTTGTTCTTGGTGCGGCGGCAGAGGATCTGGATGGTGCGCTCGATCTCCGGCTCGCGACCGATCAGCGGGTCGATCTTCCCTGCCATCGCCTTCTTGTTCAGGTTCACGCAGTAGTTCGACAGGGCGTCCTGATTGCGCCGGTTCGGCTTCTCCTCGCGTTCCTGTTCCTGATGGGTCTCGGGCTGGCTGCCGGAGCCCTGCACAGGACGCTGAGCGGCCCGGCCCGGCGCCTTGGCGATGCCGTGGCTGATGAAATTCACCGCATCGAGCCGGGTCATGTCCTGAAGTTGCAGGAAATACACCGCATGGCTCTCGCGTTCCGAGAACAACGCCACCAGCACGTTGGCGCCGGTCACCTCGTCCCGCCCGGAGGACTGGACATGGATCGCGGCGCGCTGGACCACGCGTTGGAACCCGGCGGTGGGCTTCGGATCGCCTGCCCTGTCGGTCGCCAGCCCGGCCAGATCCTTGTCAAGAAATTCGGACAGATCGCCCCGCAGCTTGTCGAGGTCCACGCCACAGGCACGCAGGACGGTGGCGGCGTCCGTGTCATCGGCCAAGCCAAGCAGCAGGTGCTCGAGCGTCGCATATTCGTGGCGGCGGTCACTGGCCAGCGACAATGCGCGGTGCAGCGTCTGTTCGAGGTTACGTGAAAGCATTGTCGTCGACGCTCCTACGCGCTGAAGTCTGAAGCTGGAATCCGATCATCCCCGGCGGCTCGGCGCGCCGTCAACTCAGGCAAAGTCCGTACACCAATCAGGCACTCGTCAGGTATATATACTCCCAATCCCTGCAATCATTCCTTCTCGATCGTGCATTGCAGGGGGTGCTGGTTCTGCCGTGCCAGATCCATCACCTGGGTCACCTTCGTCTCGGCCACCTCGTAGGTATAGACGCCGCACACCCCGACGCCGCGGCGGTGCACGTGTAGCATGATCCGGGTGGCCTCCTCGCGGGATTTCTGGAAAAACCGTTCCAGCACGTGAACAACGAACTCCATCGGCGTATAGTCGTCGTTCAGCATCAGCACCTTGTACATCGCCGGTTTGCGCGTCTTGGGCCGCGCCTTGACCACCACGCCGGTGTTCGGGGCGTCGTTGTTGGTGCCTCCGCGCCTGTCGCCGTCGCTCATCTTGGTTCCACGTCCACCTGTCGCGACATCCCACTGCATCCTGGCGATCGTGCCTGGCAAGACCGGCACAGGGGTCCATGCCCCGTCGCCCGTCGAAGCACGAACCATATCGGAAGCTGGCCCAAGGATAAAAGAGCATAGACGAGGCAAAGATTCAGTTCACGGACCGGACATGAAGGAGGCCCTGGCGGGTCGCCAGGGCCTCCTTCCGTCCGAACCAAGGGCCACACCGGGGGGAGGAGCCGGGGCCCTAGTTCGTCCGTCGCGCGTCGACCGCTCGTCAGGCCGACTTGCCGAGCTTCTCCACCGCGAGGCTCACACGCGCGGTGAGCGGCGCCAGCGTCTGCTCCGTCAGTTTCACCGACGCATCCGTCAGCCGGCCCGACTCGGCCAACGTCTTCTCCATTGTCGAGCGGGCGAAGCTGGCCTGCAGCTCGATCGCGTCCTTGAGGGACTTCACCGAGGAAAGTGCCTTGAAGGTCGACACCGTCTCTTCGAACGAGGCCTGCGCGGTGGCGGCCATCTGCTTGCTGATGTCCTGCACCCCGGCGGCCCAGACCTGACCGGACTTCACCATCGCCTCAACGTTGCCCTGGCTGAACGCCACGAACTCTTCGGCCGTCTTCATTGCCTTTTCCATACCTTGCTTGACCTTTGCCTGTGTTTCCGTGAAGCCCGCGACCGCCTGGGACATGCCGTCCTTCAGCCCGGACACGGTCGTCTCGAAGCCCTTGCCGGCGGCGCTCGCCGCCGTCTCTTCGGCCGCAACGGCCGATTCGATCGTCTTTGGCTTCATCGTCATGTACCTGATCTCCTAAGTGGGACGGTGTCCGCCAAGGGGGCTGCCACCCGTCCGCTGTGTTGCCAATCCGCTTTGCTGCAATGCAGCACAACACGGCATATAGGCCCACGAAGATGCTCGATCAAGCGGATTATTGTGCACTGCACAAAAGTTCTTGGAAGCGTAATTCGCTCGCCGTCCGAGTGCCGCATCGCTTGTGCAAGCAGTCGCCCATAAGGCATTCAATTATTTCTGTTTTCATGGCGGATTTCGGCTGGACAGGTGCGGTGGCCGACTCATAGAGTTCCGCTGAGCGAGCGAGGGGAACACAGGAATGGCCAGGTCCGAGCGCCATCGACGCGGGTTTATCCCGCGTCCGACCCTCCTGGTCTCGCTGCTCGCGGTTGTCGCAAGCCTGCTTCCCATCGCCGCGAGGGCGCAGATCGGCTCGGAGCGCTACAGTTCAATCGTTGTCGAGGCCGCCACCGGCAACGTCCTGGAAGCCGCGAATCCAGACGCGTCCCGCCATCCGGCGAGCCTCGCCAAGCTGATGACCCTTTACATGGTGTTCGAGGCGCTGCGCGATCGGCGCATCACGACAGACGAGCTCGTGCCCGTGTCAGCCTATGCTGCCGCGATGGAGCCATCCAAGCTGGGCATCACGCCGGGGACGCGGATGACGGTTGACGAGGCCATCCTGGGGCTGGTCACGAAGTCGGCCAACGACGCTGCCGCCGCGCTGGGGGAACTGCTCGGCGGTTCCGAGGAGCGGTTCGCCCAGATGATGACCTTGCGTGCCCGCGCGCTTGGCATGAGCCGCACCACGTTTACCAACGCCTCGGGGCTGCCGGATCCCGATCAGTGGACCACGGCACGCGACATGGCGGTTCTGGCGCGACACCTTGTGGGCGATTTCCCCGGATTCTATCCGTATTTCAGCACGCGAAGCTTCACGTTCCACCGCCGCGTGATCTTCAACCATGACCGCATGCTGGAATCCTACCCGGGCGCCGACGGAATGAAGACCGGCTATACCGAGGCATCCGGGCATAACCTCGTCACCAGCGCCATGCGCGGCGGCGTGCGGCTCATCGGCGTTGTGCTCGGCGCGGCATCCAATCCCGAGCGCGACGTGCACATGGCTGCCCTGCTCAACCAGGGCTTCGAGCAGCTGGACGTGCCGGCGGAACGCCCGACCACCGTGGCGAGCCGGCTTCCAAGTCTGGTCAGTGCGGCGCACGCGGCTGCGGTGACCGATCAACCTGGCCGGCAGTCCGCTCATGCCAGACCAGCCCCGCCCGCAAGCGTCTGGGGAATCCAGGTCGGCAGCTATGCCAGCGAAAAGGCCGCGCGCGAGGCCGCGATGAATGCCCGCCGCGCCGCCGATGATGGCGAGGCGCGTGTGGAACCGGCCGGCCTGCGAGGCAGGACCACATGGCGCGCGCAGGTCTTCGGCCTGACGGCCTCCGAGGCCCAGAGCGCTTGCTCCGTCCTGGCGCACCACAAGACGCCCTGCATTGTCCTGCGCCCGGATCAGCGGCAGGTAGCCAGCCGGTAGCGGCCGGTCGCACGATTGCCCAGTAAATCGAACCGGCGAGATGGCGCGCGATGCCCGCTATCCTTCCTCGTCGTCGAGGGGCCGCGGCTCCGCCAGAGTGACGTCCTCGGTGTAATTGCTGGCAATCCTATCGTCGACGAGCGCACCGCCGACTCCGCCAACCAGGCGGAGCAGGTCCCACTGCGTGATCCAGCCCTTGATGTATTGCCGCATCGTCCGCGAGCTGGTCCGCTCTGCCGCCGGCAACGGCGGCGCAGGCCAAGCATAGGCGGCACTGTACAGTCGCTGCACCTTGTCGTGGCATGCGGCAAGGTCGTCCGGCGTCGGCGGTAGCAGACGGTGCTGCAACACCGTCCGCTCGATATGGCGGATGCCCGAAAGCGCCAGCGCGGCATCGGCGGCGCGTCCCTTTAGCGTGAGCCGTTCCGGCACCTTCTCGGTGTCCAGGCGGGCGTTGATGACCGCGGCGACGAAATCGTCGGTGATGGCATACGCGCTGACGATTCCGGGGAAACGGCGCTTTCCGTCCAGACCGAGCCACGCAGCGAGCCATGCATACGATAGGGCACGCTGCAGCGGTGTGTAGCGGCCGATCAGTTCGACCTCGTCCAGCAGGATGCACCAGCCGGCATGGCCCGCAGCACGGAACAGCAGCGGCACGAAGCGGGTGAGTTGGTCGGTCAATTCAGCGGCGGCGATAGCCTTGAGTGAGAACATCCTGCCCGCCCCGGCCGCGACAAGCGCACGGCGGATGGCTGGGGTGCTCACCTTCTCGCCGGCCCACATGCGTGCGATGCGCCGCAGCATCTCGGGAGGAGTGGACCCGCGGCGTATCAGGAACAGGCAGGCGGCGAAGATCGGCGCGAAACCACCGTCGGGCGTGCTGACGGCGAGGTCCATTGCGTCCAGCGCCTCCGGCCGTTCGCGCAGGGCGGTCACGCAGGCGGCGATCGGGGCGTCGGGCCGGTCCGGCAATGCCGCGTCGCGCAGGGCGGCGGCGAGCACAAGGCCCGGATGCGACAGCGGGGTTTCTTTGCTGACCACGACTCGGCTGACCACGAAGCCCTGCTGCCGCGCCACCTCGGCCAGATAGCCGAGCAGATGCGATTTGCCGGTGCCGAAGCCCCCGGCCATCCCTATGCCCGCAGGGCCAATCCCAGCGCGCGCCTGCCCGGCATCGACCCACGCGGCTGCCAGCGCCGCCTCGAAGGCGTGCTCGATGTCGGTCTGCTCAGTGCCCATCTGGCGAATGGCAGCCCGGTTGGGCACGCCGGCCCGGAGCGCCTCGATCGCGGTGCGGGCGTCCATCATGGTGCGAGCCAAACCAGCGGGGCCACAGGGTTCTGTCGGTCCCCGGGCCGCACATCAGGCCACACACGCATCTGCAATGCCGCGTACTGACCGAGCGCGCGGCGCGGGTCGCCCGTAGCCAGCTCCGCGTCAGCCAAGACCGCCACGAACAGGCTCGGCAGGTGCTCGGCGTCGTCGATGATCTCCCGCAGCACTTCGTAGGCGTCCATCACCGCGGCCGGCGAATAGCGCAGCACGCCTTCCGCGGCCTCGGTGCGCGCGAACTGCCGCACGTCGAGCACCACGAGCAACCCGGCGGCGCCGGCCTTGCGCAGGAAATGGCACAGGGAGGCCAGCATGGCGCGCGCATTGGTGCGGGAGATGCGAACCGAAATGTCGGCCGCGCGCAGCGACGCGGGCGCCGCCTTCTCGCCGCGCAACCAGAGCATCGACGGATTGTCGGTGTCCCATTCGTCGGATTCCAGCCGCGCGAGGCAGAGCCGCAACAGAGCGGCACGGAAATCCTGCGCCAGCCGGCGGTCGCCCCACAGATCGGCGGTCAGCCACTGATCCACGTGATGGCTCAACAGGTTGGGCGCGACGGCGAACGCGGCAGCCAGGTCAGTCATTGTCATCGTTTCGCCCGGCCGTGGCCAGGCGTAGGCATTTTCGCCGAACAGCACTTCGAGATAGCGCTGCACCAGGCTGTCCCATGGCAGGGCGCGGGCAATGGCGCAGAAGAGCTCCTGCATCAGGTGGATACGGGTGTGCCCGGCCTCCAGATGCACGGTCAGCATGCCACGCGCCTGTCCAAGGCCGACGAGGTGGTGTGCGGCCGTGGCGATGGCGCTGTCGTCCAGGATGGCGAATTTCACCGCGGCGCCGCCTGCCGGCACGTAGTCCGCCAGGTACTCGCGCTCAACGATCGACAGCCACTCAGCGAGCGGCAGCGGCGGCGTGGTCAGGACGTCCATCGGACGATTCCAGAATGAAGCGGATGGCGTAGTAGTCGTGCTGTTCGCCAGCCTCGTCGAACAAGGTCAGCCGTTTGCCGCCCTTGCGCCCGGTAGAGCCGGCGAGTTCAAAACGGCGCCCGTCGCGATCCGTTGCATCAGGCTGCCGGTCCAGCCGCAGCAGGTCGGCGGCGAACTCCTCCTGCGGGTAATCGTCGCGGGCCGCGGGCAGCACCGTGAGCAGATCATGCAGATCCGCCAGCGAAACCAGAGGTCCCTGTCCGGGTCGGCTCGGACGCCACGCCGGGTCTTCGGCGCGTGCCTTGCTTTCGTAGAGCCGAAATAGCCGATCGAGGAACCGCCGGGCGTTAAACCGATCCGGCCGTTGCTGCAGTGCTCTGAGCCGGGCGGCGACAAAGCTCGGCCTGATGCGCTTCTCGAGCCTGCGCCCGACTCGTACACCCGGCGCTCGTGCGTCGAGCCGCAGTACCACCGGGTAAGCAGTCACCCGCCCGTCCCGCCGCACCAACACGACGCCGGCGGCCTCGGCTGCCGCGGCCAGTTCGTCGAGCCAGGCGCCGGTCGCGAAGGCGTCAGAAACATCGTAGTCGAGCATCGCAGCGGCCTTGGCTAATGGGTCGCCAGTCCGGTTGGCATCCGCCTGCGCGGCTGCGATGGCAGCGGGCAGGCTGGCCATCGCCCCCTCGGCGGCCACGCGGCGCAGGTGTCGTGCCGCCTTCAGCAGGGCCGCGGCCTGTTTCTCGGCGTCGGCCAAATGCACGTCGAGTGCGGTGAGTGTGTCCTCCAATCCGCGCACGCGGTGGGGCGAATCGGAGGAATTAGCATCCATAGCCGGGAAATCTATAAGGCTGGGTCGCCAGCAACAAGGGACCGTTCCGATCTCGGCTGAAAGGCAGCCCGGACGAAGATCAGCCTGATCAGCGGTCGGCTGCTGGGCTGACGATCCGATGGACGCCGGTGTGGTCGGCGACCAGGGCCATGCCGGCCATGCCGATGAACAGCCCGGTCTCGACCACGCCAATGGTCTGGCCGATCGCCTGGTCGAGCGCGGCCGGATCGGCGATCTGGCCGAAGTCGCAATCAAGAATCAGATTGCCGCCGTCCGTGCGGAACGGCGACGCCTCGCCACCGCGCAGCGACGGATTGGCGCCCAACTGCGCCAGGCGTTCGGCCGTCGTCTGCCAGCCGAACGGCACGACCTCCACGGGCAATTTGGCCGTTCCGCCAAGCAGATCGACCAGCTTCCTTGCATCGGCGACGATCACCAGGCGATCGGACGCCGCGGCGACGATCTTCTCTCGCAGCAGCGCACCGCCGAGGCCCTTGATCAGGTTCAGCGAACCGGCGGCGATCTCGTCCGCCCCGTCGATGGTGATATCCAGCCGGCGGTGCTCGGCAAAGGTGGTGAGCGGGATGCCGCCGGCGCGCGCCTGGGCATCGCTGCGTTCCGAGGTCGCAATGCCGAGGATGCTCAGGCCTTCGCGGACTCGGCGGATAAGGGCCTCGATGGCGAACCAGGCGGTCGAGCCGGTTCCGAGGCCGACCACCATGCCGTCCTCCACCATTGCAGCCGCGGCTTCGGCCGCGGACCGTTTCTGGGCATCCCTTGCAGCCTTGCGGTCCATCAGTGGCGAACCTTCTCCAGCCGCCCCGTCGCGGGGTTGTTTCGCATCATCGGCAGATCAGTAGTCAGTGATCGGAGATCAGTAAACAGTTCGATCCGTGGCGAGACGGCCGAAGTCCTGGGACGGCTGCCATTGGCCTTGCACCGAGCGCCTCGGTTGCGCATGTTTCCAGTTTCCAGGCAGTGCCTAAGCGGACGGAGAGCGGGGCTATGGACGGCGGGGCCGACGCAAGACGCATCACCATCCATGCTCCGGAGGATTTCGCCGGGATGCGGGTTGCCGGTCGCCTGGCGGCCGAGGCTCTGGACATGATCGTTCCGCATGTACGGCCCGGGGTGACCACCGGAAAACTCGACGTGCTGTGCCACGAGTTCATCCTCGCGCATGGCGCGGTGCCGGCGCCGCTGAACTACCGCGGCTATCCGAAATCGATCTGCACCTCGATCAACCACGTCGTCTGCCACGGCATCCCGGGCGAGCGGAAGCTCGAGAACGGCGACATCCTGAACATCGATGTGACGGTGATCCTGAACGGCTGGCACGGCGATTCGTCGCGCATGTACGTGGCGGGGTCGCCATCCACCCGGGCGCGCAACCTGATGGACGTGACCTACGAGGCGATGATGCGCGGTGTGGCCGCGGTCAAGCCGGGCGCGACGCTGGGCGATGTCGGCCATGTCATCCAGAACTATGTCGAGCACCAGAGGTTCAGTGTGGTGCGGGACTTCTGCGGCCACGGCATCGGGCGGCGCTTCCATGAGCCGCCGAACGTCCTGCATTTCGGCCGTCCCGGCGAAGGCCCGATCCTGCGCCCCGGCATGTTCTTCACCATCGAGCCGATGGTGAACGCCGGCCGGCCGGAGGTGAAAGTGCTGGACGATGGCTGGACCGCGGTGACGCGCGACCGCAGCCTGTCGGCGCAGTTCGAGCACATGATCGGGGTGACGGAGGAAGGCTGCGAGATTTTCACCCTTTCGCCCGCCGGTCTGGATAAGCCGCCCTATGCGGCGGGCTGAACAATCAAGGAGGTACGCCATGAACGACCACACGATGACCACGCCGACGATGAAACTCGCGGTGGCGAGCAAGGACAATGCGAATTACGTCGCCGGCCGTCGCGCCTTCTTCAAGTATCGCGACCTCGGCGTGACCGAGGGCACGAACGGGTTCATGCGCGCCCAGGTGACATCGGCCGAACAGGGCATGTCGAAGCCGACCGGCTGGCACGTCCACAAGTGCCAGGCGCAGTTCGTCTATGTGCTGAGCGGTTGGGTGGACCTGGAGTTCGAGGACCGTAAGGTGCGAGTCGCGGCGGGCGATTCGATCATGATCCCCGGCGACACGCCGCATAACGAGACTGGCACCTCGGACACGTTCGAGATTCTGGAGGTTTCCGTCCCGGCGGAGATGGCCACTGAATCCTGCGCACCACCCGCCGGGCATTAACCGCGGCCCAACCTATTTGCCGCATGGCTGGGGTGTGACAGCCCCGACCTGCGAAACCGCTGATCTGTTCAACGCCAGCCCGTCTGTCGATGGGCGGAAGCCCTTCGGCGTCGACGGTCACCGCCGGCGCCTGCGCGAGCGCCTGTTGACCGCGGGACCGGACGCGCTCGCCGACCATGAGATGCTGGAGATCGTGCTGTTCGCCCTGCCGCGGCGCGACACCAAGTCGCTCGCCCGAACGCTGCTGACACAGTTCGGCAGCTTCGCCCGGGTGATCGCCGCACCAGTGCAGGAGCTACTCGCGGTCGAAGGGCTGGGCGAGGCGGGCGCGGCAACGCTGAAGTCGGTGCAGGCGGCGGCGCTGCGGCTGATGCGGGCGGAGGTTATCGATCAGCCGGTGCTCACCAACTGGGACCGGCTGATGACGTATCTCAACGCCGCGATGTCGCGCGAGCGGGTGGAGCAGTTTCGTGTCCTGTTCCTCGACAACCGGAACCGCCTGCTGGCCGACGAAGCGCAGCAGCGCGGCACGGTGAACCACACGCCGGTCTATCCACGCGAGGTGGCCAAGCGCGCGCTCGAATTGCACGCGACGGCGCTGATCCTGGTGCACAACCATCCGAGCGGCGATCCCACTCCCTCGGCGGAGGACATCGCGATGACACGGGAGATCAAAGCGGCCACCGCGGCATTGTCGATCGTGCTGCATGACCATGTGGTTGTTGGCAACGGGCGTTGGCTGAGCTTCCGGACGGAGGGGTTGCTTTAAAACCGGGCGTCGCGCCTCACACAGGCCGGCCACCGGCAAGTGTGATGCGGTGCATGACTCGACGCTGGCCATGGTAGTCGTTCACCGCATAGTGCTGGCCGCACCGATTGTCCCAGATCGCCAACGAGCCCGCCTCCCAGCGGAAGCGGCAGGTGAACTCGGGCCGGATCTGATGGTTGAACAGGAATTCGAGCAGCGGCGCGCTCTCCTCCTCGGTCAACCCGGCGAAGCCGACCGTGTGGGCGCGGTTGACGTACAGCGCCTTACGCCCGGTCTCCGGATGAGTGCGTACTGCTGGGTGCTCCGCGATCAGCAGCCTGCGTGCTTCGGCGCTGCCGTCGGAGCGGATGCGGTCCTCGCGCGTGCGGCTGGAATCGGCCTTCGCCGAACTGGCGACGCCCTTCAGCCCGGCCAGCAGCTGTTTCATGCCATCCGACAGCCTCTCGTACGCGAGATATTGGTTGGCAAACAGGGTGTCCCCGCCCGCCTCCGGCACCTCGCGCGCCACCAGCAGCGTGGCCATCGGCGGCTCCTGAAGGTAGGTCGTGTCGGAATGCCACACGCCACCGAAGTTGACCTTTTCGTCCGGCAGCTTCGAAACGGTGATGATCTCGGGGAAGCCATCGATGCCCTTCAGGAAGGGATACTCGATCGGGGTGCCGAAGCCGCGTGCCAGAGCCAGGAAGCGCTCGGGTGACAGATCCTGGTCACGGAAGAAGATCACAAGGTGGTCGAGCAGAACCTGGCGGACGGCCCGCACGGTCGCCGCCGGCAGATCGTCGGTCAGATCGATGCCATGAAGCTCGGCACCCAGCGCGCCGGCGATCGGCCTGATCTCGAACAGTGCGTTGCGCATGGCTTCCTCCGCGTCTCACGAGGTCGTTCTACACCCGCCATGCCCGATCCCGTCATTCCCGCTTTCGCGGGAATGACGACCGGGTAACGGAAGCGTTGATTTGCCGGCTGGTTTGGCCGAGAACGCCCGTGCCACGGAGACGCGTCCATGCACGAACTTTTTCTCCACAACAGCCAAAGCCGCCGGAAGGAGCAGTTCGTCCCGCTCGATCTGCAGCATGTGCGGATCTACGTGTGTGGCTTGACCGTCTACGACCTCCCGCATATCGGCAATGCGCGTCCGATGGTGGTGTTCGACGTCCTCGCCCGCCTGCTTCGCCTGCTCTATCCGCGCGTGACCTACGTGCGCAACATCACCGACGTCGACGACAAGATCAACGCGCGCGCGAAAGAGAGCGGCGAGACGATCGGGTCGATCACCGCGCGAACCACGGCTGACTTCCACGCTGACATGGTGGCGCTCGGCGTCCTGCCGCCGGACGAGGAACCACGCGCCACGCAGCATATTCCCGAGATGATCCAGATCATCGAGCGGCTGATCGCCTCCGGCCACGCCTATGCGGCGGAGGGTCACGTGCTGTTCTCCGTGCCGAGCTATCCTTCGTATGGACGCTTGTCGGGACACAGCCCGGACGAGCTTCTGGCAGGGGCGCGGATCGATGTGGCGCCGTACAAGCGGAACCCTGGCGACTTCGTGCTGTGGAAGCCCTCGACGCCCGATCTGCCGGGGTGGGACAGCCCGTGGGGCCGAGGCCGCCCAGGCTGGCATATCGAGTGCAGCGCCATGTCGTGGCGCTATCTCGGCGAGACGTTCGACATCCACGGCGGCGGCAGCGATCTGATCTTTCCGCACCACGAGAACGAGCTGGCGCAGAGCGTCTGCGCGTTTCCCGGCAGCCATTTCGCCCGCTACTGGGTGCACAACGGCATGCTGCTGATGGACGGCGAGAAGATGTCGAAGAGCCTCGGCAACTTCACATTCCTGCGCGACGTACTGGCAAAGGTGCCGGGCGAAGCGGTGCGGTTGCTGTTGCTGCGCACCCACTACCGCTCGACGCCGGATTTTTCCGACTCCGCGGTGACCGAGGCACGACGCGAGCTGGACCGGTTCTATCGCGCACTGGAGAAATATCCCGCCATCGCCGGCGCCGATGTGCCGGCACCGGTGATGGGAGCGCTGTGTGACGACCTGAATACGCCACTTGCCTTGTCGGCGATGCATGCGCTCGCGGATCGGGCGTTGGCAGAAGACTTCGACGCGGCATGCGGATTGCGCGCAGCGGGCGCGGTGTTGGGATTGCTGCAGGCCGACCCGGGCGCCTGGTTCCGCGGTGGCGATGCGGATGTCGCTGCGATCGAGGCAGCGATTGCCGAGCGGCTGGCGGCGCGCAAGGCTCGCGACTTCGCGCGCGCCGATGCGATACGTGCCGAATGGGCTGCCAAGGGGATCGCATTCGAGGACGGTCCGCAGGGAACCACCTGGCGCCGGACCAACTGAGGGAGAGCAGGACAATGCTGCGTGCGTGTTTGATTGCCGCGACGCTGCTGATGTTGCCGCTGCCCCTTCTCGCACAGCCGACCGCCGCGCCGAGCATGCAGATGGGCGGCACGCCGGCGGCGAACGAGCCGGCGTCCACCAAAGCCTACCGCGATGCGATGACAAAGATGAACCAGGACATGGCGATCACGTATTCCGGCGACGCGGACAAGGACTTCGTCGCCGGCATGATTGCGCATCATCAGGGCGCGATCGATATGGCGCGGGTCGAACTGCGCTACGGCAAGGATCCGCAAATCCGAAAATTGGCGCGGAACGTTATTACGGCCCAGGAGAAGGAGATCGCGCTTATGAAAAACTGGCAGGCCAAGCACACGAAATGACAGGCCGCGATGGCGGTGCCGATATCGCGCCGATTGGCAATTCGCCCGTCGTCATCCTGGTGCGGCCACAGCTAGCCGACAATATCGGGGCATGCGCGCGCGCAATGGCAAACGGCGGACTGTTCCATCTGCGCCTGGTCGCACCGCGTGATGGCTGGCCGCAGGAGAAGGCGTGGCGCAATTCGTCGGGCGCCGATCGCATCCTGGACCAGGCGACCGTATTTGCGTCGGTGACAGAGTCGGTCGCCGATCTGCATCACGTCTTTGCGACCTGCCCTCGCCCGCGCCATATCATCAAGCCGGTGCTAACGGCGCGCGGCGCTGCGGCGGAGCTGCGCGAGATCTGCGCGCGTGATCTGCGTGCCGGCGTGCTGTTCGGTCCCGAGCGTGCCGGTCTCGACAACGATGACATGGCGTCGGCGGATGCATTGGTGCGATTT
>DATMND010000069.1:0-3305 GCA_035569235.1 Acetobacteraceae bacterium
ATGAAGCCGCATTTCCAGTATCACGTTCACCAGGCGACGGCGGAAAACCTGAACAATGGACGCTACGACAAGCACCCTGCTTCGGCTACACGTCTTTATGCATCTTTTGCCGAGGCAACACGGGAGTTGGACGGAACGGCTTCGCCGAGAAAGGGCTACGGCTCGCGCGGCGTGGATAGCTGACAGGCAGGAGTATCCTTTCGGGTCGGCGGGCGTGAGACGGCCCACCGGAAGACCAACGAAAGGAGACCCCCATGTCGCCACAGCGTGCGCGGATGATCGATGACATGATCCTGGCCGGATTGGCTCAGGGAACACAGAAGATCTACATACAGGCGGTGCGTCGGCTGGCTGCGCATTACCATCGCTCGCCCGACCTGCTCAGCGAGGAACAGGTGCGGAGCTACCTGCTCGGCTTGCGCCAACGAGGGGTGGCGCGCGGCACCTTCCAGACAAGTCATTACGGCCTACGGTTTTTCTACCGGCACACGCTCGGTTGTGCCTGGGAGCTGTTTGGGGAAAAAAAGGATCGCCTCGCCGCGGCAGAAGCGGCTGCCTGACGCGCTTTCGGAGGATCAGGTCCGCCACCTGCTCAGCGGTATCCGCAACCCGACCCACAAGACCTGCCTCGCCGTCATGTATGCCTGTGGCCTGCGCATCAGCGAAGCCACCACGCTGGAAATTGGCGCCATCGACCGGGCCAACCAGGTGTTGCGTATCGTCGGCAAGGGGAACAAGGAACGCCTCGTGCCGCTGCCACGGCCGGTCCTCGACGCGCTGAGCGGCCTGTGGCGGACCCATCGCAACCGCCGCTGGCTGTTCCCCAATCGACACGGGGTTGCACCTGTCAACAAACGCGTGGTGTCGGATAGCTTCGCCGCCGCAGCGGTCGCGGCAGGCATCCAGCGCGGCGTGACGCCGCACGCCCTGCGCCATAGCTATGCGACGCGGCTGATCGAGAACGGTGTCGACACCCGTATCGTACAGATCCTGCTCGGCCACGCCAGCATCGCCACCACGGCGATCTACACCCACCTGACCACGCCCACCCGGGCATCGCTGCACACTCTGCTCGATCGGCTGATGACCGGCCTCTGAGGCGCGGTCGTGATCGAGATCGCCGAGGTGTTCCGCCGCTTCGCGGCGGGCTACCTCTCGGCGCATGGCACGTCGATGCTGCCCTCGCATCGGCGCGCCATCGAGGACATTCTCGACTGCCGCACCGCGGCGCTCGGCGGCCAGGTCTGGCACTGCGAGGCGTGCAACACCGAGGTGTTCTCCTACCATTCCTGCGGCAATCGCAGCTGCCCCAAGTGCCACACCGCACAGACCCAGGAGTGGCTCGAACGTCGTCGGGCGGAACTGCTGCCGGTGCCGTACTTCCACATCACCATCACCGTGCCGGCTGAGTTGCGCGTGGTGCTGAGGGCCAATCAGCGCGACGGCTATGGCGTACTGATGCAGGCCTGCGCCGCCGCGATCATCGCACTCGCGCGTGATCCGCGCTACGTCGGCGGCACCGTCGCCGTGCTCGCCGTGCTGCACACCTGGACCCAGCAGCTTGATCTGCACCCGCACGTCCATTGTCTGGTCAGCGGCGGAGGGATCTCCGACGACGCCAGCACCTGGCATTCGGCGCGTCGTAAGTTCCTGCTACCCATCAAGGCTCTGGCCACGCTGGTACGCGGCAAGTTCCGGGTGCTGCTGCACCGAAGACGCCCCGATCTCGTCATCCCGGATGCCGCGTGGCGCACGCGCTGGATTCTCCACGTTACCGCCTGGGGCACCGGTGAGCAGGCCGTGCTCGACTACCTCGCCCGCTACGTTTTTCGCATCGCTCTCACCAACGCCCGGATCGTCGATCTCGACGGCGCAGCGGTCACCATCCAATACAAGGAACGCAAGACCGGCCGCGCGCGAACCTGCCGCCTGAACGGCGACGAATTCATGCGCCGCTTCCTCCAGCACGTGCTGCCGCGCGGATTCCACAAGGTCCGCTACTGCGGCCTGTGGCATCCCGCGCAACGCCACAACGCAGACCGGGTCCGGCAGATGCTGCAACTCCAGGCGCCACCCAAGGTTGGCCCGTCACAGCAGCCTGTCCTCCCGTCACTCGAGCCGTCTGGCGCAGCGCCAATGCCACCGATCGAGCCACGCATCTGTCCGCACTGTCATCACGGGCGGTTGGTCTTCATCCGCACGGTCTCGCCGCACACGCCGCAACAAGCCATGGCACCATGATCGGCAACGTAAGCCTCCGCCGCCATCGTCCGGTCTTGCCGCTGCGTGCCTCGACATGCCACGCATATCGCCGGTCACCAACGCGGCCCGCTGCCCCGACTTCGCTCCAAAGGACACTGCCGATCGCCCCGATACCGCCACTCCAGACCGCATTACTGCGGTCATACCACGCAGGACGCACAGGCTGAGCCGCGGCTATCAGCCCAGCCGCCAAGCGTCCTTGGTAAAATCTCCATAATACCCATCGCTATCCAACGCCCCGCGTTCGTCCAACGGAGCTTCTGCGGCGGCTTCGCGCCGCACAAACTCTTAATTCGTTTGAGGTGGCCCGGTTTTATGGGACAGTTTGGCGGCTTTGCTAAGCTTGGTTCTGGTTCACGTCAGGCCGCCAATCTCGTTTCGTCGTCCGCTCTGGTGCCGATCGCACCATACGCCTCGTCCGGTGTCCGCCCGTTTAGCCCGGAGTGCGGTCGGCGACTATTATAATAGCCAATCCACCATGTCAGGCCGGCCCGTAACTCCGACCCGGTCTCGAACGCGTGGAGGTAGACGCACTCATACTTGAGGCTGCGCCACAGGCGTTCAATGAACACGTTGTCCATCCAACGGCCGCGACCGTCCATGGAAATGCGAGCCCCCGCCGCGATCAGCACCTCGGTGAACCGGGGTGAGGTGAACTGGCTGCCCTGATCGCTGTTGAAGATCGCCGGCCGGCCGAACAGATCCATCGCCTCTTCCAGCGCCTCGATGCAAAAGTCCACCTCCATGGTGTTCGACACTCGCCAGCTCAGCACCTTCCTCGTCGACCAGTCCATCACCGCGACCAGATAAAGAAACCCCCGCCGCATCGGAATATACGTTATGTCGGTGCACCAGACCTGATTCGGCTGGTCGATCACCAGGTCGCGGAGCAGATACGGATAAATCCGGTGCGCCGGATGCGGAATGGTTGTCCTTGGCCGCTGATAGATCGCCGCCAGACCCATCTTCGCCATCAACCGCCGCACCCGTTCGCGGCCGACCGTGTGACCCTGACGGCGCAGGTACCGCATCATTTGACGCGA
>DATMND010000070.1:0-13156 GCA_035569235.1 Acetobacteraceae bacterium
TTCCGCCGTGTTCGGTCGGATTGGTCAGCGGGTCGATGATCTTCATCTGTTCGGTGATCGAGCCCGGCCATCCGTGCGTGACGATCAGCGGCAGCGCATTTTCGTGCTTCGAGCGGACGTGAATGAAGTGAATGTCCAGTCCGTCGATCTCAGTGATGAACTGTGGCAGCGCGTTCAGTTTTGCCTCGATGTTGCGCCAGTCGTATTCTTTCGCCCAATAGCTCGCCAGCGCCTGCATGGTCGCGAGCTGTACTCCCTGGGTCGCATCTGTGACCGTCTCTCGTTCAGGCCACTTGGTCGCGTTGATGCGCCTGCGCAATTCGGTGAGTTCGGTTTCCGGAACATTCACATGAAACGGGCGAATGGCCGTCTTGTCGGTAGTCTGTCTTGTGCTTTGAGTGGCGGAAGTTGGTGTCATTGCGTCTTTCCCCTTTGAAACTGATTCCCGGAGCGTTCACATGAAACGGCCTCGCCGCGCTTGCTGGTGCGCTCCAACCGTTCATTGCCGCCACTCGAATTTTTCCGCGGTGTCATCCCTAGCCAGGCGGCGAACTCTCGGCCCGATCGGAATAGCGACGGATCGAGCCATGCGTCATGATTACCGGCAGGGCATTGGGAAGTTTCGAGCGGACGTGACTGACATGGATGTCCACGCCGTCGATCTCGGTTATGAACGGCGGTAGGGCGTTCAGCCGCGCCTCGACCTTCCGCCAGTCATAGTCGGTCTGCCAGTAGCGTGCCAATTCCTGCACCATTGCCAACGGCACGCCCTGCGAATCATCCGCAACTGTCTCCTTGTCCGGCCACCGCGTCGCAGCAAGGCGCCGGCGCAGATCGACCAGATCCTGTTCGGGAACATCGATGCGGAACGGTCGTAGCGCATCGGCCTCGGCTGCCGACGCGCCAGACAAACCAAGCATCTTCGCTACTCCCCGTTACAGGTCCCATCGCGGCCCCGCGTAGCAGCTGCCGCCTGTCCGGCTTCACGATTTCAGACCGCATCCTGCACCTCCCTCCCCACGAACGCAAAGCGCCCTTCGCCATTCGCGGCCGGCGCAGCGCGTTCGTCCACGTGTGCCGTTCATTGGGCACTCCAAACACGGGGCGGTGGCTGTTTTGGAGGCGCTGGGCGTGACCCTGGATCCGGCCCATCCTGTATCCCGGGGTGAATGACGGGACGTGGAGCGCGTCGATGAGTGGCAAGATCGACGGTGATCGCGGACACCTGATGCATAGATCGGGCATTCGTCCGAACGGTCAGCCCTACGCCTTGACGGAAGACTGCTGCGAGCCGACGGCTGCTGTTGGCAAGCCCCATGAACGAATGTCTGGTTGTTGCCATTGCTCATTCCAAAGCGGCCGTCAGCCGACCGTCCGCGCCGGGGCCGAGAGTAAAATGGAACCGCAAATCACGCAGAACACGCAAAGGGCGGCGGCGCCTTACAGGGCCAAGGCGATGCGTTTGATCTCAAGGCGAGGCTTGCCGAAGTTGAGTAGCAGGCAGAGATGCAAGCCTGTGGCTTTCAGATAATTCAGACACTGCGCGAGATGAATCTCGTCGATCGCCTTGGCTACCTTCAATTCGACGAGGACGATGTGTTCGACGAGTAGGTCAACCGCATATTCCCCGACCACGATCCCGTCGTATCGAACGACCATGGGATGTTGTTGCGAGACGGCGAGCCCAGACTTGCGGAACTCGTGCACCAATGCGTTTTCGTACACCTTCTCAAGAGATCCAGTTCCCAGCGCGTGGAGCACCGTCAGGGCGCAGCCGATGATTCGTTTGGACAGGAGGTTAATCCTGTCCTCGCCGATATCCATTTGCGTGTTTTGCGTGTTTTGCGGTTCCATTTTCCTTGCTTACTGCCGGCACAACCTTGCCAATTCGTTGACGCCAGCTCACGGCCAGATCTAGCCACCAGACGAACGTCCGGCCCGTCACGCTGGGGCGTAGCTCATAAGAAAATGTTCCTTGACGCGGACCTCCGTCCTATGTTTCCGTCCCGTTCATGTCCGCCGCGACCACCGCCCCAACCCCCACCACCGAGCCCAGCCGCGCCGGGCGTCTGCTCGACCTCGTCCGCAAACTCATCGACTACGGCAAGGAACTTGCCGCCACACTGCGGCACCACAGTGCCACCATCGACCTCGCCGCCGCCACGCGCCCGTTCGGCACGCGCGACATCGCGTTGATCCTCGCGCGCATCACGCGCGGCCTGCACCTCGCCAACGCGCTCGAAGCGCGCCTGGTCCAAAACGCCGCACGCCTGGACGCCGCACCGCGCCCGCGCGCCACGCCCGCCGCCGCCGGGCCCGCTGCTGCCGGGCGCCCGCCGGCCGCGCCTTCGGCTTACGCGCGTCTCGCGCATCTGCCCACACCGGAGCAGATCGCAGCCGAGGTCCGCCGTCGCCCGATCGGTGCCGTCATCGCCGATATCTGCCGCGACCTCGGCATCATGCCGAGCCATCCGCTGTGGCGCGAAGTGCAGATGGCCATGATCCGCTATGGCGGCAGCCTCGCCAACCTGGTCCGGGACCTCATCCACCAGTCGTTCCAGTCGCTCGTCCCGGCCGCCGCGCCCGCCGCATTGCCGGCACCGTCCCCGCTTCCGTCACCCGCCGGCACCGGGCCACCCTGACCCCGCATCGCGGACCGTCATCGGCGCCCTCATGCGGCCACCGCCGGCTCATAAGCCGCCAGAACGACCAACGGATTTTCGTACTCGCCGAGGTCATAGGCATGGGTCACGCCGTCCTCGATCGCCGGCGGCGCTGCCGCGCCAGCGTCTATCGCCGAGATCAGCGCATCCCTGGCCTGGCGCGCGATATGCTCCGGTCCTTCCGCGGCGGAGGTCACGCCGGGCAGGCGCGGAAAGCTGATCCACCAGGTCTTGCCATCGTCAGACGGTTCCGCGATCGCGATGTAGGTCCTAAGCTTCTGTCGCGCGCGACAGCCCAAGCTGTTTCAGGCGTTCGGCCAGATCCACATAGGTCAAGCCGGCTCAATCTGGAAATCCTCACCAACCTACTCGCCACGACCACCATTCCGTCGATCCGCGTCGCCCTTGTGCTTGGATTTGGATTCCTCGGATTGTTGCTGTTCTACAACGAGATGATCGTGTTCTCGTTCGGACCGAATGGGAGCGGCGAGAATGCAAGCCCGTTCACAACGGCGCTGGTGTTCTCCCGACTGTCCGCAGCCGTCCTGGCCGGCGGCCAGCTCGGACTTGGCGACGTGGTACTGCCCAGCGCCGTGATCGCGCGATCGGCCAATCTCGTGGCGGCGCTCGCACCGCGCTGAGGGGTAATATCCGGGGCACTCGATCGTGGCGTGATGGTCCTGCCTCCGTCGTACTCCAAGCTACACGTGAAGCGGTGCTTTGTGTTGCCATCGCGCACCACACCTTCCATTGACACTCCTGTGACGCGAAGCTACCCCGCAGGGCAAGCCCCATACGGAGGCACTCCGCATGCCGGTTCATGCTTTCATTTTCCCGGGCCAGGGCAGTCAGGCGGTCGGCATGGGGCGCGACCTCGCCGCCGCCTTCTCCGCCGCCCGCGAGGTATTCGAGGAGGTGGATGAAACCCTGAAGCAGAAACTCTCCGGGCTGATGTTCGAAGGCCCCGGCGAGGAACTGACCCTGACCGAGAATACCCAGCCTGCCCTGATGGCCCACTCGCTCGCCGTGCTGCGCGTGCTGGAGAAGGAAGGTGGCTTCATGCTGCGCCAGAAGGCCGTCGTGGTCGCCGGACATTCGCTCGGCGAGTACTCCGCGCTAGCCGCCGCCGGCAGCTTCTCCGTTGCCAACGCTGCCCTGCTCCTCAAACAACGGG
This sequence comes from Acetobacteraceae bacterium, assembly GCA_035569235.1. Lineage (GTDB taxonomy): Bacteria > Pseudomonadota > Alphaproteobacteria > Acetobacterales > Acetobacteraceae > JAMXLO01. The sequence continues at coordinate 3,838 of DATMND010000070.1, forward strand.
GCCAGGCGATGCAGAAGGCGGTGCCGGCCGGCGAAGGCGCGATGGCAGCCCTGCTCGGCGCCGATATGGCGCAGGCCGAGGCGATCTGCGCCGAAGCCGCACCGGTTCCGGAGAGCGATAGCCCGGTCGAGCCCGGCCATGACGCCAAACGCGAGGTCGTCGATCTGGCGAATGACAACGGTGCCGGTCAGATCGTCATCTCGGGCCACCGCGGTGCGATCGAGCGGGCCGTCGCCATAGCCCCGTCCAAAGGCGTGCGTCGGGCGATGCTGCTGCCGGTCTCCGCTCCGTTCCACTGCTCACTGATGGCCCCCGCGGCCGAAGTGATGGCCGAGGCGCTGGAGAGCGCGCCGCCAAACCGGCCGATCGTGCCGCTGATCGCCAACGTGTCCGCCGCCAAGGCGACCGATCCGGCCGAGATCCGCGACCTGCTGGTCCGTCAGGTCACCGCCATGGTGCGCTGGCGGGAATGCGTCAACGCGATGGTGGAACTCGGCGTTGACAGCTTCGTCGAACTCGGCGCCGGCAAGGTGCTGTCTGGACTGATCCGCCGCATCGCGCCGGACGCCGCCACGTTGTCAGCCGCCACGCCGGCGGATATCGAGGCAGTTCTGAAGAACCTTTGACGGAGCGGCCCATGTTCCGGCTCGATGGCAAGGCAGCGCTGATCACCGGCGCCTCGGGCGGCATCGGCGCGGCCATTGCACGTACGCTGCATGCACAAGGCGCGATCGTCGCACTGTCCGGTACAAGGCGCGACGCGCTCGACGCGCTGGCGGCCGACCTGGGCGAGGGGGCCTTCGTCTGCCCGGGCGATCTGCGGGATGCGGCCGAACCGGACGCGCTTGTGGCAGCGGCGGAGCAGGCGGCGGGTCCGCTTGCCATCCTGGTCAACAACGCGGGCATGACCCGGGACATGCTGGCACTCCGCATGCGCGACGCGGATTGGCAGTCGGTGATCGATGTCGATCTCAGCGCGCCGTTCCGCCTGGTGCGCGCCACGCTGCACGGCATGCTGCGGCGGCGCGCCGGCCGCATCATCAACATCTCCTCCATCGTGGGCGCGACGGGCAATGCCGGCCAGGTCAACTACTCCGCGGCCAAGGCCGGTTTGGTCGGCATGACGAAGGCGCTGGCGCAGGAGGTCGCCTCGCGCGGCATCACGGTGAATGTCGTCGCGCCCGGTTTCATCGCCACGCCGATGACCGACAGACTGTCCGAGCAGCAGCGGACGAAGCTCACCGATGCGATCCCGCTCGGGCGACTCGGCCAGCCGGACGATGTGGCGGCGGCGGTTGCCTATCTGGCTTCGGACGAGGCGGGTTGGGTCACCGGCGCAACACTCCATGTTAACGGTGGCATGGCCATGCTGTGAGGGCGCCGTGTTGGTTGGCGCGCCCGCGGAAACCATGCTAAGCGCCCGAAAGCTTCGTCCGGCATGGATACGGCGGCACCGATCGGGTCCTGCCCGGCGGCGAGACATGGCCCCGGACGATAACCGGAGCAGGATCCTTCAGTAGGAGATGCACAGCCGATGAGCGAAATCTCGGACAAGGTCAGAAAGATTGTGGTCGAGCACCTGGGGGTCGAGGAAGCAAAGGTGACCCCCGAGGCGTCCTTCATCGATGATCTCGGCGCCGACAGCCTGGATACCGTCGAGCTGGTGATGGCATTCGAGGAAGCGTTCGGCGTGGAAATCCCCGAGGATGCCGCCGAGAAGATCAGCACCGTGAAGGACGCGATCGAATACATCGAGAAGCAGAAGGCCGCCTGACGGCCCGCCTGGGAGGGTCGAAAGCGATGCGGAGTGTGGTGGTGACGGGCATGGGGATTGCCTGTCCCCTCGGGCTCGGGGTCGAGCATGTGTGGCGGCGCCTGATCAACAGCGAATCGGGCATCGGGGCAATTCAGGCATTCGACACCAAGGACCTGCCGTGCAAGGTGGGTGGCCAGGTGCCCGCCGGCGTGAAGGCCGAAGGCGGACTGGATATCAGCGAGTGGATCCCGGTGAAGGACCAGAAGAAGATGGATCGGTTCATCCATCTCGGCATGGTCGCCGCCAGCGAGGCGGTCGAGGATTCGGGCTGGGCGCCGGACGCAGAGGCGGACCGCTGCGCCACCGGCGTGATGATCGGCTCCGGCATCGGCGGACTTCAGACGATCTTCGAGGCGTCGATCCAGGTGCATGAAGGCCGTGCACGGCGGCTGTCGCCGTTCTTCATACCCTCGGCGCTGATCAACCTCGCTTCCGGCCATGTTTCCATCAAATACGGCTTCAAGGGACCGAACCATTCCGTGGTGACGGCGTGTGCGACCGGGGTGCACGCGATCGGCGATGCGGCGCGGCTGATCATGTGGGGCGACGCCGATGTGATGGTGGCGGGCGGCACCGAAGCGGCAGTGTGCGAACTCGGCATCGCCGGGTTCTGTGCCTCGCGCGCGCTGTCCACCGGCTTCAACGACGATCCGCCCGCGGCGTCGCGCCCGTGGGACAAGGACCGCGACGGCTTCGTGATGGGCGAAGGCGCCGGCGTGCTGGTGCTCGAGGAATACGAGCATGCGAAGCAGCGTGGGGCGAAGATTTACGCCGAGATCGCCGGCTACGGCATGTCGGGCGACGCCTTCCATATCACCGCGCCGGCCGAAGGTCACGACGGCGCAGTCCGCTCGATGCGGGCGGCGATGCGCAACGGGCGGCTATCGCCGGACCAGATCCAGTACGTCAACGCACACGGGACGTCCACGCCGCTCGGCGACGATCTGGAGCTGGAGGCGGTCGAACTCGTGTTCGGCGACGCGGCCAGGGGGCTGGCGATGTCATCCACCAAATCGGCGACCGGGCATCTGCTCGGCGCCGCCGGGGCAGTCGAGGCGGTGTTCTCGATCCTTGCGATCCGTGACGGCGTGGCGCCGCCTACGCTCAATCTGGACGAACCGAGCCGTGAGAGCGTGATCGACCGCGTCCCCCATGCGGCGCAGAAGCGCAGGATCAAGCTTGCGCTGTCCAACAGTTTTGGCTTCGGCGGCACCAACGCGTCTGTGATCTTCCGCACCGTGAATTGACGGGACTCGGCCGGTTTCGGCCGACGAGTCTGGGTGACGGCGCGGCTGAGTCACGGCATCGTAACACCCAACGCACGGTTTCACGGTGTGGGGTGGAGCGATGCAGGGAACCCTTGACGCCATCCTGCGACGATTCGTCGTCGTGGGCCGGCTGACGGTACGCTGGCCTGACGGACGGCGATCCAGCTACGACGGGCCGGTCGGGTCAGGACCGGAAGCCGGTATCGCGATCCGCGACACACGGACGATCCGCGGTCTCGTGGTCAACCCGACATTGGCGTTGGGCGAGGCCTATATGGACGGCGGGCTGATTCCGGACGGCTGCGGCATCTACGACGTGATCGAGGTGCTGGCGCTGAACGTGATGGCCAACGCCACCGGCCACCCCCTCGCCCGCGTGCGTTCGGCGCTCGGCGTGCTCCGGCGCCGCATCGACCAATACAATCCAGCCCATCGCGCGCGGCGCAACGTGGCGCACCACTATGACCTGAACGGGCGCCTTTACAGCCTGTTCCTCGATCGCGACCGACAATACTCCTGCGCCTATTTCCCCCGCGGCGACGAGACGCTGGAAGAGGCGCAGATCGCCAAGAAACGCCACATCGCGGCAAAACTCTGTCTCGACCGTCCGGGGCACTCGGTGCTCGACATCGGCTCCGGCTGGGGCGGCCTGGCACTGACCTTGGCACGCGATCATGGCGCACTGGTCACCGGCGTCACGCTGTCGACCGAGCAACTGGCGGAGTCGCGCGCCCGGGCGCGGGCCGAGGGGCTGCAGGATCGTGTGTCGTTCGAGCTGCTGGATTATCGGAAGCTGGATCGCCGCTTCGACCGCATCGTGTCAGTCGGCATGTTCGAGCATGTCGGCGTCGTGCATTATCGCGAATTCTTCGACACCGTGGCACGCTGCCTCAAACCGGATGGCGTGGCGTTGCTGCACGCAATCGGCCGCAGCGACGGGCCGGGCTTCACCAATCCATGGATCGCGAAATACATCTTCCCCGGCGGCTATTGCCCCGCGCTGTCCGAGGTGGTGCCCCAGGTTGAGAAGAGCGGCCTGATCGCCACCGACATCGAGGTGCTGCGGCTGCATTATGCCGAGACGCTGCGCCACTGGCGCCGCCGCTTCGCCGCCAACCGCGACACGATCGCCTCGCTGTACGACGAACGCTTCTGCCGCATGTTCGAGTTCTACCTGTGCGGCTCGGAGATCGCGTTCCGCCACGAGGGGCACATGGTGTTCCAGGTCCAGCTCGCCCACAATCAGAGCGCGGTGCCGCTGACGCGGGACTACATCACGGCGTTCGAATCGGCTGCAGCCGATGGCCAGAAATCGAGCGTGCTCAGCCAGGGGAATTGAGTCCCCACGTACCACACTCGTCCACAGAGGGAATGGTTTCCCGAGCGATTCCGGGCGGGCTATGCTGCGCGGGCAATGAACACCATCGATTCGCCCCTCCTCGGTCTGTCGCAGCGCCTGCCGCCGTCCAACGCGCAGGCGGAACAGGCGTTGCTCGGCGCGCTACTCGCCAATAACCGTGCCTATGAGCGCGTTTCCGAATTCCTTGCCCCAGAGCATTTCGCCGATCCGATCCACGGCCGCATCTACCAGGCGATTGCTCGCCGCATCGAATCGGGTCAGCTCGCCGACGCGGTCACGCTGAAGGCCGAATTCGAGCATTCCGGCCTTCTGGAGGAAGTAGGCGGCACCGCCTATCTCGCGCAGTTGCTGACCGCGATGGTGGGTATCATAAACGCCGGCGAATATGGCCGCGCGATCCATGATGCGTGGTTGCGCCGGCAGCTCATCGACATCGGCGAGACGGTGGTCAACAACGCGTTCGGCGCCGATGCCGAACTCGACGGCGCCCAGCAGATCGAGGCAGCCGAGCATTCATTGTTCCAGCTGGCCACCGACGGCGCCGTTGCCGGCGGGTTCATGAGCTTCGAACGCGCATTGACCGAGGCGATCCACGGCGCGGAGCGCGCCTTCAGGCGCGTCGGCCATGTGTCGGGCCTCACCACCGGGCTGCGCGACCTGGATGCCAAGATGGGCGGACTGCATCCGTCGGATCTGGTGGTCCTCGCGGGCCGACCAGGCATGGGGAAGACGTCGCTTGCCACCAAGGTCGCCTTCGGTGCGGCCAAGGCGCTTCTGGCCGAGGCGCGCGCCAACGACCCCAATGCACTGGCGAAGCAATGCGTCGGCGTGTTCGAGCTGGAGATGAGTGCCGAGCAGTTGGCAACGCGCCTGCTCAGCGAAGAATCGATGGTCTCGTCCGACCGTATCCGCCGCGGCGATATCAGCCAGCGCGACTTCGACAAGTTCGTGCAGGTCTCGCGCGAGATCGCAGCACTGCCGATCGAGATCGACGACACGCCGGCAATCACCCTGTCAGCCCTGCGTACGCGCGCGCGCCGGCTGAAACGCACCAAGGGGCTGGCACTGATCGTAGTCGACCACATTCAACTCATGCGCCCGGCCGCCGGCACCAGGCCGGAGAGCCGGGTGCAGGAGATGGGGCAGCTCACCCAGGGATTGAAGGCCATCGCCAAGGAACTTGCGGTGCCGGTGCTCGCCTTGTCGCAGCTGTCGCGTGCCGTCGAGAACCGCGAGGACAAGCGGCCTCAGCTTGCCGACCTGCGCGAATCGGGCACGATCGAGCAGGACGCCGACGTGGTGATGTTCATCTACCGCGACGAATATTACCTCGAACAGAAGATGCCGAAGATCGCGGCGTTCGAGAACGAGGACAAGTTCCAGTCGGCGATGGACGAGTGGAAGCGGCAGATGGACCGGGCACATAATCAGACGGACCTCATCATCGCCAAGCAGCGCCACGGTCCGACGGGCACGATTCAGTTGTTCTTCGAGGCCGAATTCACCCGCTTCGCCGATCTGGACCTGGTGCACAGGGATCATGCGCCCTGAGGCAGGACGCACCGGCGCGATCCTGGAAGTCGATCTCGGCGCCATCGTGGCCAACTGGCGTCTGCTCGGCCGTCTGCATCCGTCCGGCCCGGTCGCGGGCGTCGTAAAGGCCGACGGCTACGGACTTGGCGCGCGGCAGGTCGCGACGGCGCTGTACGCGGCCGGTTGCCGGCATTTCTTTGTCGCCCTGCTGGACGAAGCCCTGGCAATTCGCGATATCGTGCCGGGCGCGTTGCTCGCCGTGCTGGATGGCCTCATTCCGTGCAGCGAAGCGGAATATCTGGAACACGGCTTGGTCCCCGCGCTCGGATCGCTCGCCGAAATCAACGCCTGGACGGAGGCGGCGCGTGCGGCGGGACGCAGGCTGCCGGCGATTCTGCACATCGATACCGGCATGGCGCGTCTCGGGCTCGACGCGCGGGAACTGGCGGTGCTCCAGCAGGATCATGGGCGACTGGCGGGGATCGATCTGCGCTACGTGATGACGCATCTCGTGTCGTCGGAGGCCGCGGGTGACCCGCTGAACCAGTGCCAGCGGGAACGCTTCGCCGCCGCCTGCGCCGGCCTGCCCCCTGGACCGCGCAGCTTCGCCAACTCCTCCGGCATCTTCCTCGGGCCCGGCTGGGGGTCCGACCTCGCGCGGCCCGGCGCCGCCCTCTACGGCATCAACCCGACGCCGGACCGGCCCAACCCCATGGAACTGCCGGTGCGCCTGCGGGCGCGCGTGCTGGCAGTGCGCGACGTGTCGGCGGGCGATAGCGCCGGCTACAACGCAACGTGGCGCGCGCCGCGGCCAAGCCGGGTCGCCACTGCCGCGATCGGCTATGCCGATGGCTGGCACCGCAGCCTGTCGGGCCGCGGCCGGGCGTTCTTTGACGGCACCCCGGTGCCGCTGGTAGGCCGTGTCTCCATGGACCTGACCACATTCGACGTGACCGACGTCCCAGGCGTCGTCCCAGGCGCATGGCTGGAGCTGATCGGCCCGGCTCAGACGCCCGACGATGTGGCCGCGGCCGCGGGCACCAACGGCTACGAGGTTCTCACCTCGCTCGGACGCCGGTTCCACAGGGTCTATCGGCCGGCGTGAACCAGATCCTCGACAGCCTGGCCGCCGTTGGCCGCGGCGTCCTTGGCGCGTGTCGCGTCACAGGCTCGCTGGCGCTGTTTGCGATCATCGGCCTGTCGCATCTGTTCCGCCCCCCGTTCTACGGCCGCCTGTTCGTCCGCGCGCTGCTGGAGATCGGCTATTTCAGCCTGCCGGTGGTGGCGCTGACGGCAATCTTCACCGGGATGGTGCTTGCGTTGCAGTCCTACACCGGCTTCGCACGCTTCTCGGCCGAGGGCGCGGTCGCCAACGTGGTCGTCCTGTCGATCACCCGTGAGTTGGGACCGGTGTTGGCTGGACTGATGGTGGCGGGGCGGATCGGCGCGGCAATGGCGGCCGAGATCGGCACGATGCGGGTGACTGACCAGATCGACGCTTTGTCGACGCTATCGACCAATCCGATGAAGTATCTGGTGGCACCGCGGCTGCTCGCCGGCATCGTCGCCTTGCCCATGCTGGTGTTGGTGGCCGATATCCTCGGCGTGCTGGGTGGCTTCATCGTGTCCACGCTGAAGCTCGGGTTCAATGTCGGCACCTACCTGCGCAACACGATGGACTTCATGCAGGCGATGGACGTGACGTCTGGCCTGGTGAAGGCGGCAGTGTTCGGGTTCCTGATCGCGCTGATGGGCTGCTACCAGGGCTACAACAGCCGTGGCGGCGCGGAGGGTGTGGGTGCGGCGACGACCGCGGCGGTGGTCAGTGCGTCGATCCTGATCCTGGCGTTCGACTATGTCTTGACCGAGATGTTCTTCGCGCGATGAGAATAGGAAGATTTCACACAGAGAACACTGAGGACCACAGAGAGCCACTGAGATGCGGTGGTTTACATGACGAAGCGGCGCAGGCCGTCCTTCAGGCGAAGGACATTGAAATTCATCAGGAGTCCTATCCGATAGGTACTCATCCGGAGGTAGGTGAGAAGCTGGGCCTCGTGCATGGGACCCAGAGCCTCGACAGACTTGATCTCCAGGATCAATTCATGCGCTACCACGATGTCTGCGCGGAACCCAGCTTCCAGGAATTTCCCACGGTATACGACAGGCACCGAAACCTGACGTCGGAATTCAAGTGCGGCTTCCGCCAATTCGAAGCAAACGCATTCCTCGTAGACCGACTCGAGCAGCCCGGGACCGAGTTGCCTGTGCACGGCAATAGCCAGCCCAATGACACGTTCGGTCAGTGCATTGCCGGTCAGCATGACGTGTCTCTGTGGCTCTCTGTGGTCCTCGGTGTTCTCTGTGTGGAACCTTAAAATACCGTGACCACCATCCCGAAGATCCGCCTGCGCAACCTGCGCAAAAGCTTCGCCGAGAAGCTCGTCCTGGACGGCATCGATCTCGACATCATGCCCGAGACCTCGATGGTCGTGATCGGTGGCTCCGGCTCGGGCAAGTCGGTACTCCTGAAATGCATCCTCGGCCTGTTGGAACCTGACGGCGGCAGCATCGAGATCGACGGCACTAACATCCTTACCCTCCCCCGCCACGAACAGGAGGCAACCCGTGCACGCATCGGCATGCTGTTCCAGAACGGCGCGCTGTTCGACAGCCTGCCGGTCTGGGAGAATGTCGTGTTCGGGCTGCTCGCCCAGCGCAAGCTCAGCCGCTCCGACGCGCCCGGCCACGCGGCGGACTTCCTCGCCCAGGTAGGGCTTGCCGCCAGCGTAGGCGATCTCTATCCCGCGGAACTGTCTGGCGGCATGCAGAAACGCGTCGCTCTTGCGCGTGCGATCGCGGCCCGTCCCGACATCATGTTCTTCGACGAACCGACCACCGGGTTGGACCCGATCATGGGCGCGGTGATCGACGATCTCGTGGTGGACTGTGTCAAGCAACTCGGCAGTACCGCGGTGGCGATCACCCACGACATCGCGAGCGCACGCCGCATCGGCGACGCGGCGGCGATGATCCATCGCGGCCGGATCGTCTGGAGCGGCCCGGCATCGCAGCTGATGGACAGCGGCAATCCCGTGGTCGACCAGTTCACCCATGGCCGCCGTGAAGGCCCGATCCAGATGGAGCTGCGACGATAGCCGGCTGCCATTCATTCACGCTCCTGGGTGCCGGTCTGGCGCTCCTGTCCCCAATGCTCGGGGGCACCGCACGAGCCTCGCCCGCGGACAATGCAATTCAGCTTGCCGGGTTGTTCACGCAGAGCTGCGTGCAGTTCGTGGGAAATAGTACCGGGTTGCGCGACTGGGCGCACCGGACAGGGCT
>DATMND010000071.1:0-30414 GCA_035569235.1 Acetobacteraceae bacterium
ACCAGGGTGGCGAGATTGCCGCCGTAGCTGATGAGCGCCGCGGAGAGTGGGCAGACGGGCAATGCGTGGTTCGCCTGCGCCGGCGCTGCCGTCCTCGGGTTGAGCGGCGCGCGGCAGGCGAGCGGAGGGGGCGGTCAGGGTGGCCGGTGCGGCCGGCTCGCGGATGGGGTGGCTGATCAGCCTGGCCTCGAGCGCGGCGCGAAGCAGGCCGCGGGTGATGCGCGCGACGATTTCTCCGATGTCGACGATGCCGAAGTGCCGCGTGATGTCGGCGAGGTCGGTCGCGGAGGTGCGTTGTTGCAGCGCGGCGGCCAGGTGCCGGCCGTAGGCGATCAGCGTGCGGACGAGGGTGAGGAGGCGCCCGGTGCGGCTGGGGGCGTCGGCACCGATGGCCGGCCGATCCTGGTGGGGATCGGGGCGGTTGGGTAGGGCGGCGGCGGCGGGCGGGGCGGACATGAACGCGACAAGAACATAGGTGGAGGGGCGGTGGCAAGGAATATTTTCCTTGCGTGATTGCGACGTGGGATGCGCTACGGGTGGTCTCAGAGCCTTCTCTGAATGATAGCGCAATGGCCGCCTGCGACCCAGGTCTGTCATTAGACGGCTACCGAGCGATTCCCGAAGGCAGACGTTCGCCGTGTTGCTTCACCGGCGGAATTGGGCCGATAGCTGGCGTTCAGTCGAGTGGCGCGGCGCGTCTACAGCAGACGTCCCACCTGCAGACATCCCGTTCCACAACGGAAGAGGGGACTTTCTCGCGCGTCACAAAGCGCTTGGACTTTGCAATTGCCGGTGTCTCTCCGCGATGATCGGTGGTAGTCTGACATTCGCATTTCGAGCGGCCAGGGGCGAACCTTCAGAATGAGTGATCACGTTGATCGCGCCGTGGATCCTTCCTTTGACGATTTGGAAGTACGGCTTGGTGCACTATTCGATGACACTGATTTTCATGCGATCCATCGGCGGATGTCGCCCTTCAACCTATTTGAGGCGGTGGGAGCGATTCGCGCAGAGCTGCGGCACTCGAACTTTCTAGCGTACTTGCTGTCGCCTAGCCGGCCTCATGGCCTGCGAGCCAGGCCGCTCGCCGCCGTTCTCCGGGCGATTCTGACACGTCTGCCTGCGCCTCAGCGGCCGATCATGATGCTCGAACTCATCGCCGGCGAATTGGACGATGCGATAGTCTACCGCGAGCGAGATAACATCGACGTCCTTATCGAATTCCCTAGATTGAAGTTTGTCGTTGCCATCGAGAATAAGGTTACTGCTAAAGCTACCGAAGGTCAGCTTGAGCGCTACAGTCTACGCCTTAAACTGGCGTTTCCGGACTACCGAATGCTGTTGGTTTTTTTGACGCCCGATGGTAGTTGCCCAAATCATGACCTTTATGTTGCCTACAGCTACGCCGAGTTGGCGGAGGCGCTTGAGACGCTGACTGTAGATGCGCTTGAGCCGATCCCGGCAGAGACGCTGCTGATTATTCGCCACTATGTGGACATGGTACGGAGACACATCGTGCAGGATGACCGTTTGCGCGCGCTTGCCCTGACGCTCTACGAGCGACACAAGGAAGCATTCGAGTTCATCTTTGAGTGCAGACCGGAGCCGCAGAGTCTCCTGACTGTAGCGCGGCAGTCCGCAAAGGGCGTTCAGGGGCTGACAGAAGATAGCAGCGGGAGCAACCTGTTTCGCTTCGTGCCGGAGGTTTGGGACGAGCGGCTGACGAAGATTAAGGGTGACTCTACGAAGTGGTCAAAAACTGGCCGGGGTATCTTGTTCGAGGGCAAAACTTACGCCAACGCTCCCGGACGAGTGAATATCGCGCTTATATTAGGGCCAGGCGACCCGGAAACACGTTCGCGAGTTTATCAGGCCGCTGCTGCGAAGCCGCAGCTTTTCACAGGTTTAGTCAGGCCGATGGGTGCACAATGGGCGACTATCTTCAGTCGCGATCTGCTTACACCCGCTCAGGCCAAGAACCTCACGTTCGAAGCTCAGGTCTTAAACGTCGGACTTGGCTGGTCGGATTTTCAGGGGCAAACTTTGCCGCTGCTTACCGACGCAGTGCTCGCTATTGACGAGCAACTGGCGGCTTTGGGAGAGGGGCTGACCCTTTGACTACTCGCTGCAGCTAGCGCAGGCGTCCAATATGCGGCCGCTGCGTAGGCTGCGCTCGAACGGAGGACCACTCAGCTAGCAATTCTCCTCAGGCAGTAGGGCCTCGATTGTACGCCGCGTGCTCGCGATTTTCACCCGAGAAAGGACGGTCCGCGCGCGGCCACACCAAACCACCAGACGAATGCCGATTTTGGGATCAATTCCCCAAAAGCGGCCCGACCGCTTTCCACCCACAGCGGTCTATCTGAAGTAGATTAATCCTCGCTGAAACCTCACTGTAGAGCTACTACTCGCGCTTCGACAGATCGATGATCGCCGCGAACCCCTTTTCCGTCCCGAACGCGAGATGCGTGGCGTCCGGGCTCCAGGCCATCGCCGACACGGGACTTTGCTCCGGCGGCGCCACCGGCAGGATGCGGGACGTGTTGATGTCGGCCAGTACCACCAGCCCATCGGCGAAACCGCCCGCAACCATCTCCTGCTGCGGGTGGCTCGCGACCTGGGTGCAGAGAATACCGTCGCCGCCGGCGAGTTCGATCGGCGCCTTTCCCATCGGCCCGCCGCCGAAGAATGGCCACAGCACCATTGCATCCGCGCCGCTGCTCGCCAGCCATTTGCCGTTGCGGGTGAACGTCAGCGTCTGCGTCTTCGACGGATAGCCGCTCATGCGCAAGTGCTGGCCGTCGGATAGTCGCCAGCCATGCAGCGCATTCTCCTGCATTGCAGTTACCACCGCATCGCCGTCCGGATGGATCGCCAGCGCGGTGTGGCTGCCCTTCCATTCGAGCTTGCGCGGGCTGTCGGTCTTCGCCGCGACGAACCACAGAGTGGCGCCGTTGTAGTGCGAGGCCGCGACGCGCTTGCCCTTGGCGTCGAATGCGAGCCCGGTCACCGCGGAAGGATGCGGGAACTCCTTCAGCTTCTGTCCCGCCTGGTCGAACACGTGGACCATCTTGCCGACGGCACAGGCGATCAGTCCCTTGCCTTTGTCACCCGGAAAACTCGCGACATGCTCCACCCATTTCATGCGGAAGTCGGCAACGGCGCTGACCGTGTCGTCGTCGCCGATGCGACGGAATGTCCCGTCATCGCCGCCGGAGATGAAGCCTGTCGGGCTGGCGTCGGGAGAGAGCGCGAGCGCGGCACCGTCGTGGACCTCGACCTTCCGCCAGTTCGCCTTGTCTGCGACGGAGACGAGGTGCAGCGATCCGTCGCCGAGTGCGAACGCCGCCGTCCGGCTGGCGCGGTCGAAGCGAACCGCGACAACGAATGCATCCAGGTCGCGGTGAATTCCGCGGGTGCCGAGCAGGAATTGGGCGGCGGCGTCGCTCATGATGGGGCGCCCCCTCCCCAACCCTCCCCCGCTTCGCAGGGGAGGGAGTTCGGCGCCGGAGGGGGTTGGGGGGAGGGGGCCGCGCGCGTGGTCATCCGCCTAATCGACCACACAGCCCTCGAACCCGCGGCGCAATCGCGGCCGGTTGAGCTTTCGGCCGATGAACACGATCCGGCTGACGCGCGGCTCGCCTTCCTTCCAGGGACCGATGAAATCGCCGTCGGCGATCATGTGCACCGCCTGGAACGCAAATCGACGATTTTCGTTGGCGTAGGACAGAATGCCCTTTGTGCGCAGCAGATCCGGCCCCTCCAATTGCAGCAACGCGCCGATCCATGCGTTGAATTTCTCCGGGTCGATCGGCTTCTCCACCTCGAAGCTGACCGACGTCACGTCGTCGTTGTGCTCATGCGTATCGTCGGTCAGGAAGTCGGGCGCCATCTGGAGCACGCGCTGCAGGTCGAAGGCGCCGCGATTGAGCACCTGCTCGATCGGCAGCGCGGCCCGCTCGGTGCGGTGGATGGTGGCGAAGCGGTTGATCGCGCGGATCTTGTTCTCGACCTCGGCCAGCTCATCCGGCGAAACCAGGTCCGTCTTGTTCAGCACGATGACATCGGCGAACGCGATCTGGTCCGCGGCCTCGTGGCTGTCCTCCAGCCGCTGCGGCAGATGCTTGGCGTCGACCACTGTCACGATCGCATCCAGCCGCGCCTTGGATCGCACGCCCTCATCCACGAAGAAGGTCTGCGCGACCGGCGCCGGGTTCGCCAGGCCGGTGGTCTCGATGATGATGCCGTCGAACCGGCCGCGCCGCTTCATCAGCCCGCCGACGATGCGGATCAGATCGCCGCGCACCGTGCAGCAGATGCAGCCGTTGTTCATCTCGAACACTTCCTCGTCCGTATCCACTACGAGGTCGTTGTCCACGCCGAGCTCGCCGAACTCGTTGATCACCACCGCGTATTTCCGGCCGTGCCGCTCGGTGAGGATGCGGTTCAGCAGCGTGGTCTTGCCGGCGCCGAGGTAGCCGGTGAGCACCGTCACCGGCACGAGCGCTTCGGTATCCGCGTTAGCCATCAGGTCAAACTCCGATTTCGATCCTACCAGCATGAGTTGCCGCGAGAGGTGGCCGGGTCAAGCCCGGCCATGACGAAATGTCGCCAGGATCGCGTGGCGCAGCGATGCGAGCGACGCAAGGGTCGGCGGCAGATCGAACATCTGGGCCCGCCCGCGGCCGGCCTCTGCAAGGCCGTCGCGCCGCGCGTCATCGCTGGCCAAGGCGATGATGGCTTCTGCCAATGCCGCAGGGTCATCCGGGTCCGCATAGAGCGCCGCATCGCCCGCCACCTCCGGCAGTCCGCCCCGCGGCGAACAGACCAACGCGGCGCCGCTCGCCATTGCCTCGAGAGCCGTGAGGCCGAACGGCTCCTGCCAACGGCTGGGCACCACTACAATGGAAGCGCCCGCCAGCGCGGCGAGCACCTCGGGGTGGTCGCGATAGCCGAGCAGCGCAACCCCAGCGGCCTGGGCGGCGTCGCGCACGCCACGAACGAAGCGCGTATCCGGGCTGTCGGCCCGCGACCGGTCCGCACCGATGATCTCGGCGCGCCAGCCGGGCAGCCGCGGCAACACGATGGCACAGGCGGCGACGAAGGCGTCCGGCGCCTTCTCCGGCACCACGCGCCCGACGAACAGGATGATCCGCTCGCGTTGCCGGGGGGGCGGCAGAGTAGACAGGTCGATGCAGTTCGGCAGAACAACCGGCACCATGGGCGATGCGGCGACGCCCTCGAGCAGCCGGCGGCGGAGGTAGTCGGAGACGGTGACCACGCCGGCCATGCGCGACAGCAGGGCATGCCGTTCGGCTGGACTGCGTGCGGACCGCATGCTTTGGGGGTCATTGTGCAGGAACAGGCTGATCCGCGCGGCGGGCAGGCGTCGAGCCAGCGCCAGTGCCACCTCCGGTCGGTTGTGCACCTCGATCAGCGCGGGCTGCAGGCGATGCAGCAGCCTGGCGACGCCGGCGGCATAGCGCGTGTTGATGTTGCCCGGCAGCCAGAATGGCGGGCGGGCGGTGTGGAACTCGGTGCCGGTGAACGTCGGCCCAGCCTGCTGGCCGCCGATCACCATTGTGCGGAAACCGGGCGCGGCCCCGAGGCGATGGGCGATCAGGCCGATCGCGCCGGTCCGCCCAGGACCGAACCCCTCACGCGGCGGCAGGACGACGGCAACCAGAGGGGCGGCGCCGGCTCTGGAATTGCCGCCGCTGGTCCGCCATTGTGCTGACAAATCCGCCTGCGACGCTATCTGCCTCTGCACTTCGCCTGCACTTCACACCTCGATTCGCGCCCCACCTGAACTTCCTGGAACGGACCCTTATGGCGGCCCGCCGTACCCTTGTCGTGCTTATCGTACTACTTGCCGCCACCGGCCTGGGCCTGCTGTTGCTCCGGGTGCTGGTGCCCGGCGGCTGGACGCTGCCAAAGCTGGTGATGCTGGCGGCCTTCCTCGGCACGGCGCCGTGGACCGGCCTATGCCTCGCGAATGGGCTGATTGGCTTCCTGATCCTGGTCTGCTGCCGCGACCCGGTGCTGGCGGTATTTTCGCCCCCTCCCCGGCTCGCGCCTGCGAAGCGGGGAAGAGCCTGCCCCGGACTTGATCCGGGGGCCGGGGAGGTGGCTCCCCGCACCGCCATCGTCGTGACGGTCCGCAACGAGGAGATGCGCCTTCTGCTGCCGTCGCTGCGGCGTCTGCTCAACGATCTGGACGACGCCGGGGCGGAAGATGCGTTCGGCGTGTTCATCCTGTCCGACACGCAGGACCCGTGGGCCGCCGCAACCGAGGGGCAGCAGGTGGCGGCATTCCGCGCCGAAGATCGTGATCCGGGGCGCATTCGGTACCGCAGGCGCACCGCGAACACCGGCTTCAAGGCCGGCAACATCATGGATTTCGTCGATCGTCACGCCGCGGGGTTCGATCTCATGGTGACGCTCGACGCCGATTCCGAGATGTCGGCTGACGCGGTGCTGCGCCTGGTGCGGGCCATTCAGGCCGATCCCTCGCTGGCGATCGTGCAGCACCTGACTGTGGGGCTGCCAGCCCAGGGCGCTTTCCCGCGACTGTTCCAATTCGGCATGCGCGCCGGGATGCGGACCTGGGCGACCGGGCAGGCCTGGTGGCAAGGCGACGAGGGCGCTTACTGGGGGCACAACGCCGTCGTCCGCATTGCTCCGTTCCGCGAACACTGCCGGCTGCCGCTGCTGCCGGACGGACGTCATATCCTGTCGCACGACCAGATCGAGGCCGCGGTGCTCAGCGGCGCGGGCTGGGGCGTGCGCGTGCTGCCGGACGAGGATGGGTCCTGGGAGGCGAATCCCCCAGCGCTCCCCGAATTCCTCCGCCGTGAACTGCGCTGGCTGGCGGGCAACATGCAGTACCGGCATCTGCTGCGGCGACGCGACCTGCGCCCGACCGGACGATGGCAGCTGATGCAGGCGATCCTGCTCTTCGCCGGAATGCCGTTCTACCTGTTGTTCCTACTCGCCGCCGCGACGGCGGCTGCCACCGATGCGGTATCGCCGTTTCGCGCCGCCCCGGCGTTGGCTGCCGCCTGGCTAGGCGCGCTCTATGCGCCGAAGCTGCTGGGCTATGCCGAGGTCGCGCTGTCGCCGGACAAGCGCGCTCGTTACGGAGGGATGGCGCAGTTCGTTATCGGAGTGGTCGCCGAGTTCGCCTTCACGCTGCTCTTGGACGCCGTGTCGGTCGTGGCAAAGACCGGCGCCATGCTACGTATGGCGTTCGGCGTGCGCGCTGGCTGGACGCGACAAAATCGGGTTCAGCGCGGCGTTGGCTGGGGCGAGGCCACGTGGCTGCTCTGGCCGCAGACGGTGCTCGGCGTGCTGGTGTTCGCTGGCTTCGCATCGGCCGGCTGGGCGCCGATGCTGTGGGCGCTGCCGCTCGCGGGGGGGCTTCCGCTGGCAATCCCGCTCTGCGTTCTGACGGCCGATCCGCGCTTCGGGCGCTGGATGCGCCGACGCCAGATCGCAGCGATCCCGGAGGAGATCAGCCTCCATCCGGTCTGGGAACGCACTCGCGCCGCGCCCGCGCCGGCGCTAGCGTTGCAGGCTCAGGCCGAACCGGATTAAGCGCATGGCGATCTATGCCAGCCTGCAACGGCAGATGTGGGGGACGCGGTCCGTTCGTAGTTCTGTTCCAAGCCGATGAGATTGCGGTGATGCCTACGAACGTCACCGGGTTCCAGCTTGGTCCGACGCCCGATTACTTTCGCTGTGCGCCGATTTGGAAGGGCTGACGCCGGTCGTGGAGTCGCGCAGGAAGTTGTCAAATCGGATTCAGGCAGGTCTCCACAGCCGCGCAAGTCGGCGAAGGCACTCGGGGCAGGTCACCTGATTGGCGGGCGGCTCAGCCCATCCGGATTTCGCACCCGGTTCTGTCGAGCAAAGTGCGATGCGACAGAATGGCGTAACCGCGTGGAAGACCGGCTTTCGCGCGTCAGAGTATGTGACTGTCGCCCTGCGGAGGGCCACGAATTTCCGCTGCACGTAGGTAATTGGAGTCGCCATTCTCGGATTGGTATCGGGGAACCGTGGATTCGGGCAAGGGTGTTTCTATTTGGTTGCACGGGCGAAACACCAACTCAATCACCGCGTGTGACGGCGCATCTTGATCTCAGTCGCATGCGGCGGGTAGGATGCCGCATGGAAAACACAACGCAGGGGCGCACCCCGGACGATCACGCCGCCATCAAGCCTGAAGCCGCTGCTTCGTCCTCGATGCAAACGTATCGGGCTGCATTTGAGGAACAGGCGTTGGCACAACGCGCACGCAATGCGTCTGCCATCGTGAGGGCGCAACAGAAAGTCGCACGCGAGCGGCAAATGCCGGGACGACAGCCCAAGTAGGTGCATTGGCGGATTGGAGGAATCGTGCAGGTGATGCGGAGCGATGTCTTCGATCGCTGACTTCTAGCGCGTCCCGAGCGAATCCATGAGTCCACGTATGTAGCCGTAGCAATAGGCGAACGCCGTGCCGGACGGATCGCGTCCATCGATCTCCGGCACATGGTCCGGCATCAGCATGTACTGGTAGCCGACCTCTTGGTACACCCGCAGCGAGCGCGCCATGTTCATGTCGCCCTCATCGGGAAACACCTCCATGAAGTCGAGCTTGCGGCCCCTGATGTTGCGGAAATGCACGTTGAACAGCTTGCCGCGCGTGCCGAACCAGCGGATCACATCGTCGATCTCGCCGCCCGGATCGTCGAGCATCTCCGCCACCGTCCCCTGGCAGAAATTCAGCCCGTGATAGGGGCTTTCGTGCATCGTGACGAAACGCTTCAGACCTTCCACGGTACCGAGCACGCGCGTGACACCCTTGTAGCCGGGCGGCGTGTAGGGATCGTGCGGATGACAGGCCAGCCGCACCTTGACGGCTTCAGCAACCGGGACGACGGCCCGCAGGAAAGTGTCGATGCGCTGCCAGTTCTCCTCCTCGCTGACCTTGCCGGCGACGCCCGGTGGCGCGGACTGATCGACATCCCGCCAGCGAAACGCCGCATTGCGCGATCCGCCGCGGCCCGGTTCGTCGGCGGTGCGCGGGATGCCGATGATGTTGAGGTTGTACTTGGCCGCCGGGATGCCCGCCGCGCTGATCCGCTCGATCAGCCGGCAGATCGAGTCGATCTCGCGCTGACGCTCCGGATCGCGGCCCGTGAGGATATGCAGGCTGTCCTGCTGTTCTAGCGGAGCCGATGATAACGGCAACTGTACCATGTCGAGCGTCAGCCCGAACTTTTCCACGTGCTCGCGCTGGCGCAGCAAATCGTCCAGGCTCCAGTGATGCGGATTGCCCGGTGGATCGACGCAGACATGCGTCACGCCAAGCTGCGCCCAGACGCGGTAGTCGCTGTCGTCGCGAGGACTTACTTGCGTGCCGAGATACATTCCAGTTGCCCTATCCGATGCGATGGGGTTCGCTCTGCTGCGCCAATCCTACCCGTAATCCGTAGCAAGTCCGCAGGATGGGTTGATCGGCGGGGATACCCATCATTCGGATAACCGAAGCATCAGTCCGCCACGCCACGGGCGGGCTGGGTCGTGGCCGAGCGCCTTCCCGTCAGCTCATCGCCGGCGTTGCGCGGCATCAGAAGGGCGATCGGCGCCGCGACCAGCGTGAACATGGCAACCACGAGGAACGCGTGACTGAAGTCGGCAGGCTGCGGCGTTTGGCGCCCGGACAGCGCCATCGAGATCTCCAGCGACACCGCCCCCGCGGAGATGCCGATGGTGGCGGCAAGCTGCTGGCAGGTGACATACAGGCTGGTCGCCGAACTCATGCGCGAGCGTGGCACGTCACCATAGGCGAGCGTGTTGTAGGCGGTGAACTGCAGCGACCGGAAGAACCCGCCGGTCAGCAGCGCGCCGTAGATCGCGGCAGCCGGCCAGGTTGGGCGGAAGGCCGCGCACAGCGCGATCATCACCGCTGACAGCAGTCCGTTCCACACCAGCGTGTCGCGGAAGCCGAACATGCGAAGCGCGGTCTGCGTTGCCGGCTTCATCACCAGTGCACCCGCCGAACTGGCGAACGTGATCAGGCCGCTTTCGACCGCCGAATCACCAAAGCCCACCTGGAACATCAGCGGCAGCAGGAACGGAATGGCACCGATCCCCGTCCGGAACAGCATCATCGCCGAAAGCGCGACCCCGAAACAGGGCAGCCGCATCAGCGAAAGATCGAGCAGCGGCGCCGGATGCCGCCGCGCATGCAGCAGATAGCCGACGATCGCGATCAGCCCGACCGCGATCATGGCCGCGGTCGTGGTTCGCGGCACGACACCGCGCCCAGCGGTCTCCAGCCCGAACATCAGGCCGGACAACGCGACGCCGCATAGCAGCAGCCCGATGCCGTCGAACCGGCCGCGCGGCGGCTCACGCACGTCCTCGACGAACAGGCTCACCAGCACGATGCCGAGAATGCCGATCGGCACGTTGATGTCGAAGATCCAGCGCCACGAGAAATACGTGACGATGAACCCGCCGACCGGCGGTCCCAGCACGGGGCCGAGCAGCGCCGGCACGGTCAGCCAGGCCATCGCGGCCACCAGTTCCTGCTTCGCCGCCGTGCGCAGCAGGACAAGCCGGCCCACCGGCACCATCATCGCCCCGCCGATGCCCTGCAGGACGCGCGAAACCACCAGGAAAGCCAGGCTGTCGGCGCGGCCGCACAGCACCGAGCCGATGGTGAACACCGCGATCGCAAGGCGGAACACCGTGCGGGCGCCGTAGCGGTCCGCCACCCAGCCGCTGGCCGGAATGAACACCGCCAGGCTCAGCAGGTACGATGTCAGCGCCACGTTCATGTGCACCGGATCGGCACCGAAGGCCTTCGCCATGGTGGGCAGGGCTGTGGCAATGACCGTGGAATCGAGGCTCTGCATGAACATCGCGCACGCAACGATCACGGCGGTACGGCGGGTGCGTCCGCTGGTGCGGAGTCTGCCGGTGCGGACGGGACTGGGATCGGTGCCTTGGGGATCGCTCATCGAACAGTGGTCAGTAGCATCGCTCCCGACCACTGACCACGGCTATGGAAGCAGCACCGTACTCCCCGTCGTCTTCCGCGACTCCAGGGCAATATGTGCGGCTGCGGCATCCTTGAGCGGGAAGGTCTGGTTGACCTCGATCTTCACCGCGCCCTTCTGCACCACGTCGAACAGATCGGCGGCGACCTTTTCCAGATCGGCGCGCTTCGCCGTGTAGGTGGCGAGGGTTGGACGCGTCAGATACAGGCTGCCCTTGGCGCCGAGGATGCCGATTTCAACTGGAGGCACCGGGCCGGAGGCGTTGCCGAAGCTGACCATCACGCCGAGCGGCGCCAGACAGTCGAGGCTGGCGTTCCAGGTGTCCTTGCCGACGCTGTCGTAAACCGCCGGCACCATGGCCCCGCCGGTGATCCGTTTCACCTCGGCGACCAGCCCGGTGGGGCCAACGACCACATGTTCGGCGCCATGCGCGCGCGCGAGGTCGGCCTTCTGCTCGGTCGAGACGACGCCGATCACGGTTGCGCCGATGTGCTTCGCCCATTGGCAGAGGATCATGCCCACGCCGCCGGCCGCGGCGTGCACCACGATCGTGTCGCCGGCCTTCACCGGGTAGGTCCGGCGGACCAGGTACTGGGCGGTCATGCCTTGAAGCATCATCGCCGCCGCGGTCTTGAAGTCGATCGCGTCGGGCACCTTCACCAACCGGTCGGCGCCGATCACGCGCTCGGTTGCGTAGCCGCCCAGCGCTCCGGCATAGGCAACCCGGTCGCCGGGCTTCACGTTGGTGACGCGCGGCCCTACGGCGACCACCGTGCCGGCGCCTTCCTGCCCGATGATCAGCGGCATGGTCGGCGCCTTGTAGAGGCCGGACCGGAAATAGACGTCTATGTAGTTGAGGCCGACCGCCTCCTGCTTGATCAGCGCCTCGTCGGGACCCGGCTCCGGGCGGGGAACGTCTTCCCACTTCATCACCTCGGGGCCGCCGGTGGTGTGGATGCGGATGGCCTTGATCATGGTGTTCTCCGTGGCGGTGGCCGGATCAGGCGGCCGCAGAAGGGGCGGCCGCAGAAGGGATTGGCTGAAGGAGTGGTTGCGCGTGTGCTTCAAGGGCCAGCAGGTAACGCTTGGTGGCGAGGCCCTCGCCGCCGGAATAGCCGCCGAGATGCGTTGTCGCCCCCCGGGACGAGCGCCCGGGGGCAAGCACGACCCGGTGGCAGGGGATGATGATCGGGATCGGGTTGGAGCCGTTGGCCTGGCCGACCGAGCGGGCGCTGCCGCCGGCCTGCCGGGCGATGTCGATATATGAACGGGTTTCCCCATAAGGGATCGCGCACAAGGCCTGCCATATGCGCTGTCGGTAGGCGGTGCCGGCAGGGGCAAGCGGCAGGTCGAACTCACTCAACTCGCCATCGAAATAGGCGTGAAGCTGGTCGCATGCGCGTCGCAACAACGGTGTTTCAGTCTGATCGCGCCCCCAACCCCAGTCGACGGCAACGATGTTCCCCGCGTCTTCGGAGACGGTGAGGTCGCCGATCGGAGAATGCAGAGAGAGCTGTGGCAGTGGTGTGGTCCTTTGATCCGTTGGAGCGAATGCCAGCGCCGGGTGACGGCGGCTGTCAAGGGAGGGGTCGGCTGGCGGACGCAGGCCCCGCAGCCTACATTGCCGGCATGAATGCAGATGAAATCCAAGTTGCGCTGGAAACCGCCGAGGGTATTCCGGAGGCGGCGCTACGGGCCGCAATGCAGGAGGCGGCGTTCCTGGCGCCGGCGGTGATCGCGATCGCCCAGCGCATGGCCGGCGGCTACATGCCGCTCCCGCGCGAGGAGCGATTGCTCCGTTTCGGCCTCCACGCGGTCGCCGCGGCCCGCGAGACCAGCGCCTGTCCGGCGTTCCTGGCACTGCTGAAGCTGCAAGCCCTGGAATTGGAGTGGCTGTTCGGCGAGGACCGGACCCAGGCCATGACAAAACTGCTGCTTGCACTGTTCGACGGCGATGATGCGGCGGTCTGTGCGCTTGCGGCTGATCCGGCCCTGGACGGCGAGGTGCGGTCGGCGCTCATGACAGCCCTGGCGCGCCTGGCGTGGGAGGGCCGCGCATCGCGCGAACGGGTGATCGAGCTGCTGGACAGGGTCGATCGGGACGAACTTGCGGAGGTGCGCAGCCTGGCTTGGCTGGGTTGGCAGGAAGCCATCCTGCTGCTCGGCCTGACCGATTGGACCGAACGCGTGGAGCGCGGCTGGGACGCGGGTCGGCTGCCATGGCTGCAGCGCGACGTGGATCGGCAGGATTGGGTGGAGCAGACCCAGGAAGCCGCCGCCCATCCGGACGATCCGGCACGATTCGTCGAACGCTTCATCGTGCCGATCGAGGATCCGGCCGCCGAAATCGGTTGGTCGGCCGAACCGGCGAGCGGGCCGGAGGATGCACCGACAAGCGATGAGCTGGCCTGGCTGGAACTGTTGCTTTGGCGACGCGCCGCAAAGGGCACCATGCCCCTGGAGCAAGCCGATGGGTTCCTCACCTCGCTCGCCGTTGGGCCGGTGCGCGTGCCGCCAGCCGAGTTCCTGCCGCAGATTTGGGGTGACACCGCCGATCGGCCGCTGTTCGACACCCAGGAGCATGACGACCTCGCGAGTGACCTGCTGGCCCGGCACCATGCCTCGATCGAGGCCGCATTGCGGCAGGGAAAGCGCATCGTGCCTTGGATCGGCGAGGACGTCAGTGCTCTGGTGGGCACATTGTGGGCGCGCGGCTTCATGCAGGGCGTCGAAGGTCAACGATCCGCGTGGCGGACGCTGACCGCCAACCAGCGGGTGGCCGAGCGCCTCCTGGTGCCGATCGTCGCGATGGCGCCCGAGATGGTGGAAGCGTCCGCGGCGAAACTGACGCCCGAGAACCGCCAGATTGTCATACGAGGATTGCCCAGTCTCGTTGCGGGCATCCACGTGTTCTGGCGGGATGGCGAGGCCGGTCTGTTCGGCAGGCAGCAACCGCAGCGCCCGGCCAAGGTCGGACGCAACGAGCCTTGCCCGTGCGGGTCGGGCAAGAAGTACAAGCGATGCTGCGGAGCGTTGGCGTAGGGGCTGAACGCGGATGAACACTGGCGATCCGGCTGGCGGCGAACGTTTTGACATCGCCTATCTGGTGCTCAGCGGCACGACGACAGCGGCTCGCTGCCCCGAGCTTCTGCGTGGGCTGCTCGGGCTCGGCTTTGCAACCGTCATAGCGCTGCCGACGCCGAACGCATCGCGCGTGATCGCAGCGCGCGAACTCGCCGATGTCGAAGGGGCGCAGGTTGTCGAATCGTACTTCGATCTGGCCATCCGTCCCCGACCGCCGCGCGGGGTGGTGCTATTCGCGCCGTGCAGCTTCAACTCGCTCAACAAGCTTGCACACGGCATTGCCGACAGCCTGGCGTTGTCGGTTGTCGCCGAGGCGATCGGGCGGGGGACGCCGGTGATCGTGGCGCCATCGCTGAACCAGCCGCTCCTGGACCACCCGCAGGCGCAGGCCTCGCTGCGGACGTTGCCGACGTGGGGCGTGACGATCGTGCCGCCAGTGGATGAGGGCGAGGGGCCGCGGCTGGCACCCGCGGCACGGCTGCTCGACGCCGTGCGTCCTTACGTGCGCCGAGCCTGACACCGTGGTCAGGCCGCCGGATGCTGCGGCTGTAGTGCGGGATTGTCCTGGTTGAACACAAACTGGTTCGCGCCCAGCTCACTCGGCAGAACCCCGGCCACCTGCACAGTATTGCCATCGAACTGGACAACCGCCGAACCTGCCGCCCCCGAAGTGATGGTGACGTCACTGAAGTCTGCCGGCGTCATCGTGTTCTCGAAGTCCAACTTGTCAGTGTTGACATTGAAATCGGTCACGGTGTCGTTGTGGCCGGACCCGAGAAACACAAACGTGTCGGTGCTGCCGCTGCCCGTGAGCTGCTGATCAGTTCCGAGGCCGGCGACGATCGTGTTGTCCACACCAGGCGAGCCGGCGATGGTCGCGTCGTTGTCATCGACGCCGATGACCAATTGGGGCGCGGAGGGATTGGACGATGCCACGTCGCTCGCGTGTCGTATGGTGGCAGCAAATGCATCGGACTGCATGACCGTGGTGTCGGTATTTCGGTCGATGAGATCAGACAGCGTGGTATTTTGAATCTGGTTCATCAGAGTTGGGCTGAACCCTTGATTCTCGAAGAACAGCCGGTCACCGTCGCGCAGATTCTCGAACTGATCGGCGATGATCGCCTGAAAGGTCGGACCGACCATGGCGTCCGGTGCAGGGTCCTCCGCCAGCCCGCCGACGAACAGGTCAACCTGATCGACTGAGCCATAGACCTGCTGCAACTCACCCGCGAGTGTCGGATCCGAGGTGATCTGGCTGAATGACGTGTATGGCGTAAAACCGATAGCTTCGCGGGTCTGATTGAGCGTCGCGATGCCCAGGTCTCGCTCGCGCAGTATATCGATGGCGGCGAGATCACCCTCATCCCCAGGTGGGTTGGCATTCAGCATGTTGCGCAGATCGCTGTTGATCGTCGCGCCCTCCTGCTGCGAGTAATCCTGGGCGAGATTGCGCAGCAACGCATCGGCGCCACCATTTGTGCCGAATGCGCTTGTCGGCTCGGCCGATGCGGCAACGAGGTCCTGTTGCTCCAGCACCAGCCCGTCATTCGCGATCTTGGTTTCCGTTGGCGAGATGATCGAGTGGCCGAAGCGATAGGCGGCGGTCGAGAACTCCTCGAAGATCTGGGGCGAGACGTTGGGATTGTAGCCCTGATAGGGCGTCAGCGTATTCGGTCCCAGCAGGCTGGGAAGGAACTCGGTGTATATGATGTTCTGATACTCGGCCGTGGTGATGGCGCGTGCCATATTGTACAATTGATCGCCGGTAAGGCTGGGATCCTCGGCGTGTAGCTGCGCGACCCAATTGTTGTGTTCCCGGACGAAAAGCACATCGAGCGACGTCAGATCAGGGTTTTCGGCTGCACGAACGTCGCCGCCGACGAACTGGCCATCGACAATGGGCAGATTGTCGCCCGCCGAGGTCTTCAGCGTGCCGTCGGCATTTCGCAAGGACGCGGCCGTCGTCGGGTCGGAACCGTAAACCTGGGAGAGATCCAGATACTGCGTGACCGAATTGACTGCATCTCCGTTGGCGGGATCGACCTGGCCGCGGACGATGCTGATCTGGCTGCCAGGAGGCAGTGATGGATCGTCGGCCGGAACAGTCATGCTGAGCGTGTTGGACCCGTCCGGGTTGGCCGTCTGGTCCATATTGAGGTCGATGTCATGATCGATGAACTGGCCGAACGCGTACATGTATGCCGATCGACCACCAGCATCATTGGCATTTGCGTCGTTGGCAAAGATCGTGTTGCTGATGACGCGCGGATCAGTTCCGCCGACTGGCGTATCAGATGTGCCGGGCACGAAATTTGCCGGAGCGATACGGGTTTCATCGCTGTTGGCCGCGCCAAGCGTCGAATCTGCCAGGTTGTTGCCGTTTCCGTCGATCGAATAGACAATGACGCCATCGAAGCCGAGCGCGCGATCGTTGATGACTGTATCGGAATTTTCTCCGGACGGCGCGGATTGATGATGTCGATGATGAGCATGGCCCTCGATGGGATTTGAGTCTGTCATGATGTGCCCTCGCAATTGGCTCGTTTCCGTGTTCGTCACGGCGGCATTACCAATGGATGAGCGAGGTAGCGATCAGCCGTCCGGCGATGGCAAACGGAATTTCATCGGGGCTGGGGCCGGAGGTGTAAAATTCACTTTTGGGGCTGTGGACAACCCTGATAGAGGCGAAAAGCTTCCTATAGAAGTTGTCATAGAGAATCGACTGCGATTTAATATCTTCACCGCACCGAATGTGTGAGTATTTGAACCGGCCATGGGTTCTTCTCCGAACGTTTGGCAGACCAGCGGAGGTTCTCGTGGTGGAGCGCATGCAGGGGTCAATACGGGTCAGGTTTGCGCGCGTAGGTAGTTGCGGCCAACCATAGATTGCGAATGGGATAACGCGCTCTACTGCGCGCGCGGTTACTCGACGACGTTTGTTCCCACGAGTGTCGGCCCCGGAACGCCCGCGCCGGACTGACAGTGAGGTCGGCGAATGCGCAAGAATTTACGCGGAGAAAGTGCGGAGGTTACGCGGAGGGCCGCGGAGCAGATCAGAATTGCGCTGCGCGCGAAGCGTATCGTCGGGCAATTGACCCGGAAGTGCAGTGAATCTGTTTCTCCGCGGCCCTCCGCGGTTCTCCGCAATCCTCCGCGTAGATCCTTCTTTCGCGCCGACAATGCGGCGGCAGATCCCGACACACGCGGACGCCCTCAGCGATAGAATTCGACCTTCGCCTCACGAAACCACAGGAAATTAGCCGGTGCGGCCGAAATCGGCCCGTTGATGGCGAACACCGCTATCTCGAATGTCTCGCCCGGGGCAACGGTATCGCGGAGCACAAGGCGATTTGGCATGTTGAAGCCCTGGATCGAGGCTGGGCTGGGCCTGCCGGCTGCGCGCGGCAACGCCCCATTGACCCATACCTCCGCGTAGTCATCAACGTTCACCGTCAGGACTGTTTTCGCGCCCGCGGTATCGAAACCCCCGGCACGCGCCGGGATCGTCAGGGTTGTGCGGAACCAGACGAACGACACCATTCCGCCGCCCCGCTTCGCGCCCAGGTCCGTCGCCGCGACCTCCGGCCAGGCCGCGTCATCGAAGCCGAGCAGTTCGGCATGGGGGTCTATGTCGTAGGTCGTCCTGAACTCGGGCATTGAGTCTGACAGCGCCGGGCATTCGGTGACCTTTGCCTCCATCGCTTTCCATCGCGCGCCGAACATCGCCGATCCGGCGACGGTCATCAGATCGACCACATGCGCCGGCGGCAACGATGGAGCGAGCGATGGTTGCGGCATGAGCAGGGGAGGGCTTGCCGGCGGGGCGGAAACCGTGGGGCGGATGTAGGTGTTCGAGGGCATGTCCTGGACCTTTGCAGCGAATTGCCGACTGTAAGCGGACGCATCACTGGCGCGCGAGACCTTCTCCCAATTCAGCGCGCACAGACAATGAGCGGCAACCGTCCCTACGTCCGGACCGCCAAAACCGCGGCCAGTGCCGCGCCATCGACCACCGGCAGCCCACACACGCTCCGGCGGCACACATAGGCCGCGGCGCCCTCGACTCCAGCGGACTTGCCGTACGCGGGATGCGTCGGCGGCAGCGCATCGGGGTTGGCGGCGCGCAGCACCATAGCCGCCGGGTCCGCCGCGCTGAGCGCCACCTCCGCCAGCGCCAGTGCCAGCGGATGCTGCCGATCGCCCGCGACAACCACCGTGGTGCCCTCCTCCAGCAGATCCGCAGCGGCCAGCAGCGACGGCATGGCGGCAAGCTGATCCGGCTTGCCGGTGAACGCCCGCAGCAGCGCTTCGGCACGCCCGCGCCACGCGCGATCCCCGGTCAGGTGCCAGAGCCGGGCGAACACCTCCGCCAGGACGCCGTTGCCGGACGGCGTCGCGGTGTCGACAGCGGTGCGCAGCCGCACGAGCGGCACATCCGTCGCATCGGCCGCCGTGGTGCAGTAGCCGCCATGGCCGTCGGGAAATGCTGCCCGCGCCGCATCCGCAAACCGCACGGCCTGTGCCAGGCGCGCCGGATCGCCGGTCGCCTCGAACATCGCGAGCGACGCCCGCGCCATTGCCGCCTGATCGTCCAGCAGGCCGGCGGCGGCCACCCGTCCAAGCCGCCAGGCGTGCTGCACCCGCCCATCGGGCGCCGGCATCTCCGCCAGGATGAAGTCCTGCGCCTGCCCGGCGCGCGCCAGCCACTCCGGATGACCGAACACCACCGATGCACGCGCCAGGGCGGCAATCGCCAGGCCGTTCCAGTCCGCCAGCACCTTGTCGTCGCGCCCGGGCCGGACGCGGCGCGCACGCGCATCGAACAGCACCTGCCGCCCGCGGGCCAGCGCGCTCTCCTGCTCCGGCGTTCCGGCTGGCGTCACGCGGCGCAGGATTGTGTGCCCCTCCCAGTTGCCATCCGGGGTGACGTCGTAGGCCTGCTTGAACGCGGTGGCGGCATCGCCGAGCAATGCGTCCACCTCGGCCTCGGTCCAGACGTAGAATCGGCCTTCCTCGCCCTCGCTGTCAGCGTCCTCGGACGCAGCGAATGCGGCGCGGCCGTCCACGTTGGCGGCCGTCATGTCGCGCGTCATCCACCCGACGGTCTCGACGGCGCGCTGCGCGTACAGCGAATCGGGCCGGTGCGCGTGCGCCAGCGCCAGCAGCTCGAGCAGTTGCGCGTTGTCGTACAGCATCTTCTCGAAATGCGGCACCAGCCAGAACGTGTCGGTGGAATACCGCGAATAGCCGCCGCCGAGGTGGTCGTAGATGCCGCCCTGTGACATCCGCTGAAGCATGAGGTGCAGCGCGTCCTGGCCCTCGGCCTGCCCGGTGCGGAATGCGTTCTGCCAGAGAAACCGGAAAATCGGCGGGTTGGGGAATTTCATCGCCCCCTTCAGCCCGCCCTGTTCCGGGTCGTTCATGCCCAGCAGCGCGGCGGCCACGGCGTCGAGATGCACGGGCGCCGGCAGATCGCCCGGATTGGGCTGCGACATGGCGGCCAGCACGCGGCGCAATGCAGCGGTGCGGTTCTTCACCATGTCGTCGTCGGCGCGCCAGGCTTCCGAGACGCCGAACAGCACCTGGTTGAACGACGGCTTGCCCCAGCGCGGTTCGGGCGGAAAATACGTGCCGCCAAAGAACGGCGAACCGTCCGGCGTGATGAACATGGTCAGCGGCCAGCCGCCCTGCTCACCCAACGCGTGCAGCGCCGACATATACAGGTGGTCGATGTCCGGACGCTCCTCGCGATCGACCTTGATATTGACGAAATGCGCGTTCATCAGCGCCGCGGTCGCCGGGTCCTCGAACGACTCGTGCGCCATGACGTGGCACCAGTGGCAGGCCGCATAGCCGATCGACAGCAGGATCGGGCGGTTGGTCTCCCGTGCCTCCTCCAGCGCCGCGGCGCCCCACGGCCGCCAGTGCACCGGATTGTCGGCATGCTGCAGCAGATAGGGCGAGGTCTCGTGGCGCAGCAGGTTGGCGGCCTCGGCCATGGCATTGCGCTCCCTTGGTGTTGGGCGGACATGGGGGTGGTTTGTTGCCAATGACAGGGATCAAGGAGGGATGGAAGCCGATACCATCTTCGCCGTTGCGTCCGGCGCTGGACACGCCGCTATCGCGGTGATGCGGATCAGCGGCCCGGCGAGCCGCCCCGCACTGGCGGCGCTGTGTGGGCGCGTGCCGCTGCCGCGCCGCGCATCGCTCTGCCGGCTGCGGGATTGCGATGGGGGGGAACTCGACCAGGCGATGGTCCTGTGGCTCCCCGGACCAGGCAGCTACACCGGGGAAGACTCTTGCGAACTTTTCCTGCACGGCGGGCGGGCCGTCATCGACGGGGTCGCGGACGGGCTCGTGCGGCTCGGCGCCCGGCCGGCGGAAGCGGGAGAATTCACCCGCCGCGCCTTCCTCAACGGAAAGATGGACCTTACCGAGGCCGAGGCGGTGCACGATCTGGTGGCGGCTGAGACGGCGGCGCAGCGGCGACAGGCGCTGAGGCAACTCGATGGCGCGCTGGGCACGATCTATCGCGACTGGGCCGACCGGCTGCGCGTTCTGCTGGCACAGCAAGAGGCGCTGATCGACTTCCCGGACGAGGACCTGCCGCCGGAGGTCGAGGCGGCGGTGCAGGCGGAACTGGCGGCGCTGCAAGGCGAGGTGGCGGCGCATCTGAACGACGGGCGGCGCGGCGAGCGGCTGCGCGAGGGGCTGGTGTTCGCCGTCACCGGGCGGCCGAATGTGGGAAAATCGTCACTGGTGAACGCGCTCGCCGGACGCGACGTTGCCATTGTCGCTGCCACCCCGGGAACAACGCGCGATGCGCTGGAGACGCGGGTGGTGCTGGGCGGCGTGCCGGTCACCCTGGTGGATACGGCGGGCCTGCGGGAAAGCACCGATGCGATCGAGGCGGAGGGCGTGCGCCGCGCCCTGGCGCGGGCGGCCGACGCCGATCTGGTGGTTGTGGTGACCGAGGCAGGCGAGGAAGACAACACTCCCCCTCCCCTTGCGGGAGCGGGTTGGGGGGAGGGGGCCGAACCGGTACTGGCACGGCCCCCTGCCCCCAGCCCCCTCCCGCAAGGGGAGGGGGAGTCCCACTTATCTACCTTATCTGCCCCTCACCTCCTCGTCGCGAACAAGCTGGACCTCGGCCGAGCCGCCCCACCGGACTCAATCGGCGTCAGTGCGCTGACCGGCGAAGGCCTCGACACCCTCCGCGCGCGCCTTGGCGAGGCGGCGCGATCCCTGACCGAAAGCGCCGGACCGCCGCCGCTCACCCAGGCCAGGCATCGTGCGGCACTGCAGGAAGCGGCAGCCCGCCTCACCGACGCGGGCACCGCCGAACTGCCAGAGTTGCGGGCCGAAGACCTCCGCCTGGCGCTACGGGCGATCGGGCGCATCACCGGCAGCGTCGGCGTGGAGGACATCCTCGACACGCTGTTCGCCCGGTTCTGCATCGGCAAGTAAGCACGCGCGCATGAGCTGGGCGAACGCCCGCGCCCGATGGCTGAGCGCGTGCTTCTCCGCCCTGTCCATCTCACCGAAGGTCGCCGTGGCTCCGGCGGGCACGAACATCGGGTCGTAACCGAAGCCGTTCGTCCCGCGCGGCGGCCAGGTCATCCGTCCGTCGACGCGTCCGACGAACGTCTCGGTGTGGCCATCCGGCCAGGCGAGGCACAGCGCGGCGACGAACCAGGCGCGCCGGTCAGGCGTATCCGCCGCGTCCCGGCTCACCCGCTGCATCGCGTGGGAAAAATCCTTCGCCGGACCGGCCCAGCGCGCCGAATGCACGCCCGGTGCGCCGTTCAGTGCAGCGGCGCAGAAGCCGGAATCGTCCGCCAACGCCGGCAAGCCGCTCATCCGTGCGGCGGCTAGCGCCTTGATCCGCGCATTGCCGACGAAATCCGGGGCGTTCTCATCCGGTTCCGCCAAGCCAAGTGATCCGGCGGAAATCACCGCAATGCCGTGCGGCCGCAGCAGATCGGCGAGTTCTTCGAGCTTGCCGGGATTGTGGCTCGCCAGGACGAGCCGGGTGCAATCGAGCCTGCGCGCCATCACGCCTCGCCGACCGCCTGACGCTGCGCCTCGAACAGCGACGCGACTCCCTGGCGCGCGAGGCCCAGCATGGCGAGGAACTGCGCCTCGCTGAACGCCGCCCGCTCCGCCGTGCCCTGGATCTCGACGATGCCGCCCGCATCGGTCAGCACGAAGTTGGCATCGGCATCGGCGGCCGAATCCTCCGCATAGTCGAGATCCAACGCCGGCTCGCCGCCGCAGATTCCGCACGACACCGCCGCGACGTGGCCGATCAAAGGCAGTTTCTTTATGACGTTCATCCGCAGCATGTGCCGGAAGGCGAGGCTCAGCGCGACCCAGGCACCGGTGATCGCCGCGCAGCGCGTGCCGCCATCGGCGTTCAGCACGTCGCAATCGAGCGTCACGGTGATCTCGCCCATCGCCGAACGGTCCACCACGGCACGTAGCGCGCGGCCGATCAGGCGCTGGATCTCCTGGGTGCGCCCGGATTGCTTGCCGCGTGCCGCCTCGCGTTCGCCGCGGGTGTGCGTGGCGCGCGGCAGCATGCCGTATTCCGCAGTCACCCACCCCTGACCGGAGTTGCGCATGAACGGCGGCACGCGGCCTTCCACGCTGGCGGCGCACAGCACTTCCGTATTGCCCATGCGGATCAGGCACGAGCCCTCGGCGTGACGCGCGAAGCCCGGCGTCAACGAGATCGGGCGCAGTGCGTCGGGGGTTCGGCCGGATGGTCGCATGGGTGCTCCTGTCGCGCGGTGCGGCACCATAGTCCGATGCGGCTGCGCGAGCCATCGAACAGCGGCGGCTTTCTTGACGCCGCAGAGCCGGCCTCCATACCGTCCAGGAATGTCAGACAGGCACGTCGAGGCTGGCGGTGAGAGAGAGCATGCGACGTCATTTACGTTGCGCGCTGATCGCCATCACCGCATTTCTGTGCGCCGGCGCCGTTCGGCCAGGGTACTGCGCGGCTGCTAGAGGATTTCGCTGCGGACGACGCCGAGATAGTTATCACCCAATTTCGGTGGGGCCCTCCCGGCGCGGGCAGCACGGGTTTAATCAAACTGCGTAAGATGCATCCCTGAAGAGTACCCACGGGGACTGCAAGGCAAAAGGGTCCGGTTGCATACCCGACTGACAATGATACCTTCGGCGCGAAGGCGGTTCCGTGGGAACCTGACCATCTTACCTCGAACGGGGGAGGGGTTGAAATTGCACGCCGGCAAATGCATTCGCGGCCCAGGAGCGAGCTACGGAACTAATCGGAGGATGCGAATAGGCGATATTGCCGGTCTTACATTGACGCTGTTGTGTGCAGCTGCCCCCAACTCATTCGCCGTCGAGACGCGAGACGTTCCGAGTTTTGTTGAAACCTTAACCCAGTATACCAACGCGGCGGATCGACCGGTGCTGATGCTGTCACGAGGAACAGCGATCGCGTGGATCCCGGATCCGCTGCATCTTCCGACGAACTTCAATGACTATTTGTCAGGCGACAAGCAGAAGCTCCTGCCAGTGTCCGTTGGCACGGCTATGGTTGCATTCCCTCCAAGAGGCCCCCAGATTTGTCGCGGCGGGGTTCTGGGTGTCGGACAAAAATGCTCGCCGCTTCCTGGCACCGATCGAGGAATGAGCAGTGATTTTGTGCTCGTGCTGACCGCTGATGGCCTGTGGGGGGTGCTGGACCGTAGACGTTCAGTTGACGTGCTGAATGAGGATGATCTCCGTCGAGTCGCGACGGCAGAAAAGTCCAAGCCCCTTGCAAGGTTCGTTATGACACAGGTTCAGATAAAGAATGTTGATATCGGGAACGACGACAAAAAATTACAGGACTTTATGCCGCAAGGCCAATTGCTTCGAATAAAGGACGACGAGTCGGATCCGTCCAAAATCATCGTGGACCTGGGGGATGATGACCCGGCTCTAAAGGACAGCCCGGCATTTAAGAATATGCGGGCGCAATTTCAGAAGACTGCGAAGTCTGCCGGGATCGCGTCAATCGCAGACCAGTTCGAGTTGCCGGTTGGCAAGGTCATTCATATCCAGATCCTGGAACGGCTCGTTCCGGCGGACGCGGCCGACGAATGGCTCAGCCCCAGGAAAGAGTACTCAAGTGACTCTAAAGGTGCATACTCAAAAATTCTCGGCGGCGGCGTGTTCGCGTTTACCAGAGTCGCTGACGGGCAGGACAGGCAGCTTGGTTGCGACGAAGAGCAGGTGTCGAAGTCAAACTGGGAGACGGCCTTCGTCGCGAGTGGCGGGGTATCCGGAAAACTTACGGCCAAGGCCAACTTCGGCTATGTTGGCGGCACGGCCGAGCTTGAAGCGTCGGCCAAGGAAGAGCTTAAGAAGGAAAGGACAAACTCGACCAGCCAGGTGGTCAAGTCGCACATGTGGCAGTCGCTGGGGCCAGTGGAAATCTTCGACAAAGATGGCGGCAGTTCGACATTCTGGGCGGGTAAGGCGAAGACGTGTTCGGATACCACTATTTGGTCTCTGATGGCCGACAGTACGCCTCCGCTCGTGGAACCGGACGCTGTTTATTTGCATCCGAACTTTGATCGTCTCGCATCCAGCCTCTCCGACGCACAATCCTCCGATGCGAGGGCGTCTGCATTGGAGCAGTTGAAGGCCATCACAAATGATCTCGATCAAATTCGGCCGGGAGGCAATCCGTTCAGGTCCGATACCGGAGTGCTGAACTTTAAGTGCCTATCGCAGGCTATTGCCTTTTCTAACCTTCTGCGCGAGAAGATGGCCGCCGCCTCCGAACATCCCCTTGACACCGTGGTTGCCGTCGTCATTGCACGCGCGACAGAGCCAATACGCCGGAACGGCGATGCTATGAGGGCGTTTGGTCCGGATTCGGCGTGCAATTAGGGCATTTCTGCACCTGAATGAATCAGTCTACAGCGCGCGTCGGTGTCGCCGCACGTGACCTCGGCGCGCTCGACCCGGCCTATGGCATCACCCCAACATCAACTGTCCGCCCGCCACGAGCGAGACCTGGAGCGCCAAGGTCGCTGACCTGGTGCACCATGGCGACACCTTCGGCGCCGCGACCGGTCCAGTGACGATCGATATGGCCAAGGTTCGCCAGCGCAAGCGCGACATGGTGGACCGCCTGATTGCCACGCACCTGGAGAACTACAGGGCGCGCGTTGCCGAGTTGATCATGGGCGACGGGAAATTCGTTGCGCCGAAGACGCTCGACGTGCGGCTGAACCACGGCGGGGCGCGCGTGCTGACCGGCGAGCAGGTGTTCCTGAACGCCGGAACACACCCGGCGATTCCGGACGTTGCTGGCCTCAATGCCGCCGGACTGCTGACGGATATCGAGGCGCTGGAGCTCGACTATCTGCCGGCGCATCTGATCGTGCTCGGCGGCGGCTATGTCGGGCTCGAACTGGCGCAGGCCTATCGGCGGTTCGGCAGCCGCATGACGATCATTGAGCACGGACCGCAGTTCGCCGGGCGCGAGAACCGGACGTGGCGGAAGAGACCCGGCGTATCCTCGGCGACGAAGGCGTCGGCGTTCTTGTCTCGGCGGAGCTGCTCGGTGTGCGGGGCCGATCTGGGCAGAATGTCACACTTGTTGTGCGGACGCCCTCGGGTGAGCGGACCATCGAGGGCAGCGACATCCTGGCCGCGGCAGGACGCGTTCCCAACACCGCGGGGATCGGGCTCGACGTAGCCGGCGTCGCCTAGGACAGTCGCGGCTATATCGCGGTGAATGGACGGCTGGAAACAAGCGCGCCCGGCGTCCGGGCGATCGGAGAGTGCGCCGGCAGCCCGCAGTTCACTCACGTGTCGTTCGACGACTTCCGGGTCATTCGGGACAATCTGGCCGGGCTCGGGCGCACGACGCGCGACCGCTTGGTTCCCTGCGACCGCTTGGTTCCCTACTGCATGTTCACCGACTCGCCGCTCGCTCGGGTAGGGTTGAGAAAACGCGACGCACAACGCCAGGGCGTTGCGGTCCGGATCGCAAAGCTGCCGACAAGTGCAGTGCTGCGGACGCGGACGATCGGCGAAACCAAGGGGTTCATGAAGGCGCTCGTCGCCGCTGACAGTGACCGCATTCTTGGTTTCACGATGATCGGTCCGGAGGCCGGCGAGGTCATGGCCGCGGTCCAGACTGCCATCCTGGCGGGCCTGCCCTATACCGTCCTGCGCGATGCAGTCATCCCACACCCGACGATGGCGGAAGGACTTGGCCCACTGTTGTCAAAAATATCAGCGCCTCAAACGTGATTTGCCCGCGCCTCTCGGCTCAACGCCGTCTGCCTACTTACGAGCTGGCCGAAACACGCTTCGATTCCCGCCGAGTACCGGGCTTGGTAGCCTCCGGCTCGAAGCTGATACGCAGGCGGGTATGCGTGGCCTTGGCAAACCGCTCCAACGTGCGCGTCGTGGGCTTGATCCGGCCGCCCTCCAGGCGCGCGATCACCGCCTGGGTGGTCCCCATTGCAGCCGCCACCTGCTCCTGCGTCATATCCGCGAGGCCGCGTGCCCTGATGAAGGCCGAAGCCAGGGCAAACTCGTCTTCCAGTGCGTCATAGGCGGCGCGGAATTCCGGGTCCTTCATCCACTCCTTCGCAGCTTCTTCGACGGGAATGAACTTCCGCTTCATATGACCTCTCTTGCCCGCCGCAAGGCCAGCTCGATTACGCGGCGTGGAGTCTTTTGTGTCTTCTTCGGGAATACCCGCACGACAACCACCCGGAACCCCCTTGCAGTGACGTATGCGGCGCGGGCAATGCCATCTTTGCCCTTCATCCGCATCTCCCAAAGTGGGCCTTCCAGATGCTTGACATAGGGTTCGCGCACCTTGTGCAGTCCCTCGGCCTCGATCAGTCGCGAGATGCGCAGGAAACTGGCCTGAACGTCCACCGGCAGGGATTCCAGTTCGGCTCGAACCTGTCCGCTGAAAAACTCGACAACCCAATGTGTCGCCACAATATACCATCTTTGCTATATTCGGCAAGCCTGATCGACGCCGGATTGGACGGCCACCATGGAGCGGCTTACCCTTCCCACCGGTAAACGTGCAGGAAACAACCGAGCGTATGAGCCTCATCGAACCCGGCGGCATCGACTGCGACATCCATCCCGCGGTGCCGAACCTGAAGGCGCTGCTGCCCTACCTCTCCGACCACTGGCGCGACATCGTCGTGCAACGCGGCGTGCACGAGCTGGAATCGATCGCCTACCCCGCCAACTCGCCGTTGACCGCACGGCCCGACTGGCGGCAGCCGGGCGTCAAGCCTGGCTCGGACCTCGATGCGCTGCGCACCCAGGCGCTAACGCCGTTCGGCACCAGCCTGGCGATCTGCAACTGCCTGTATGGCGTGCAGTTGCTGTTCAGCGAGGATATGGGCGCCGGCTTCGCTCGCGCGGTGAACGACTGGATGGCCAAGGAGTGGCTGGACAAGGAACCGCGCCTGCGCGCCTCGATCGTGGTGCCGATGCAGAACCCCGAACTGGCGGTCGAGGAGATCGAGCGCGTCGCGCCGGACCGCCGCTTCGTCCAGATCCTGCTGCTGGTGATGCACGACATGCCGCTCGGCAAGCGGCACTACTGGCCGATCTATGCGGCGGCCGAACGGCTGGGCCTGCCGGTCGGCATCCATGCCGGGTCGGCCTACCGCCATCCGGTCACGCCACTGGGCTGGCCGACCTACTACACCGAGGACTACGCCGCCCAAGCACAGGCGTTCCAGGCCGCACTCTCCAGCCTGATCTGCGAGGGCGTGTTCACGAAATTCCCCGAACTGAAGGTCGTGCTGCTGGAGTCCGGCTTCACGTGGCTTCCCGCCCATCTCTGGCGGCTGACCAAATTCTGGCGCGGGCTGCGCATCGAGGTGCCCTGGGTGGACCGCGCGCCCACCGAGATCGTGCGCAGCAACGTCCGCCTCACCACGCAGCCCTGCGACGCCCCGCCATCCACCGAGGCATTCCAGCGTCTGCTGGAGCACATGGGCTCCGACGAGATGCTGCTGTTCTCCACCGACTACCCACACTGGCAGTTCGACGGCGATGCCGCCCTGCCCGAGGGATTATCGCGCGACCTCGTCCGCAAGATCATGATAGACAACCCCCGGGAGACGTATTCGCGGCTTGGCGCCGACCAAGGTGCTGGGTAAGCCACGGGCGTAAGGAGACCTGCAATTAGCGATAGCCCTGATCCGGTCCTGGCTGCATTGGCGCGGCTTGAACAAGGCCAGCAAGAACTCCAGCAAGGCCAGCACGACATCATGGCCAGGATTGATCGCCTGCAGGACACCGTGACGGCGATGCAGTCTGACATCACCGTGAACTTTGGCGCGGCAGAGCACGTCCAGCGTCGGGAAGAGAATACCCGCGAGGAAGTGCGAACGCTGACCAACCTCGTCTATGCGATGGAGCGGCAGATCAAGCACCTGCAGACGGAGGTACGCGATCTGCGAGGCGGGTCATGAGCGCCGAGCCTTCGCGGCGAGATCACGAGGGCATGGCACGACCACTTCGGCGACATCGGTCCACTTTGACGATGTGAACATGTGGGTCGACCTGACCGACGCCGGCACGATCGGCGTTCCGATGGCATGGTTCCCGCGGCTGCTCCACGCAGCGCCCGAACGGCGCGCGCAATTTAGAATCAGCGCGACAGAGCTTGCAGCGCTTATCAATCTATCGACGCGGTAAGGAAAAAGGATTCAACACGGAGGTAGCGCGAGGGCCACGGAGTGCCACGGAGTCTGTGAAGGGGGCGCCGAAGGTGCCCACAACCCGGACTCCGTGGCGCTCGCCCTATCTCCGTGTTAAAATCAAGCGAAACAACAACCGCAGGAATGCGACACGGGGAAGAAGGCTTTGATCCGCAGAGCCATCGAGAGCGACATCCCGCGAATCACCGAGACTCGCAACAATGTGCGTGAGAACAAGCTGATCGATCCCACGCGGGTGACGATCGAGGACGTGCGATGGTTCATCTCCAATCCCGGAATATACGTCTGGGAAGAAAATGGTCGCGTTGTGGGATTTTCTGCGGCTGATCCGCGGAACGGGAACATCTGGGCTCTCTTCATGGATCAGGCCTATGAGGGGCGCGGGATTGGACGCGCTTTGTTGAAACGGGCTTGCACGGTCCTAGGCGAGGCCGGCTTCAAGCGTATGTGGCTGACAACGGATCCAGGCACCCGTGCCGAGGCGTTCTACCGAACGGCGGGATGGCAGGTCGTCGGGCACAGAGGCAGCGAGTTGCTGTTCGAAACAACAGCCACCACGCAATAGCAGCCAGCCTCACGTCCATGCCTCCGACCGATCGCGGGCCGGTATTCCAAGCCAACCCACGACCCGGCACACCTCGGCCTTGTCACGCGACCTCGTCCGCAAGATCATGATAGACATTCCACGGAACATCTATTCCCGCCTGACGGAGACGATCCAATGAACGTGCAGGTCACCAGCCGCCCCGACATCCAGCCAGCCGCCGCCTCGAAGCTCGCGATCGCCGATGGCGACATCCATCCGCAGCGCAACGCCTACAAGGACCTGTTCCCCTACATGGAGCAGCGCTGGATCGACATGGCGAAGACGTTCGGATCGCGCCCGCGCCAGGCGTACCAGGCCGGCCCCGCCTATCCGAAAGGCCAGCCGAACGCCTCGCGCCGCGACGCCTGGCCGCCCGAGGGTGGCCGCCCGGGCAGCAGTCTGTCGTTCATGCAGAAGCAGTTGCTGGACGCGAACAACATCCAACTCGGCATCCTGAACCCGACCGGCGACAACGGCGCCAGCTTCCAGAACCGCGAATTCGGCGCCGGCGTGGCCACCGCGATAAACCGCTGGGTCGAGGCGGAATGGCTGATCGAGCCACGCCTGAAGGGTTCCATCGTGGTCCCCTACGAGGACGCGGATGCCGCCGTGGCCGAGATCGAGCGCTGGGCCGGCGACCCCCGCTTCGTCCAGGTGCTGATGGTCACCCGAACCGCCAACCCGCCCGGCCAGAAGCAGTACTGGAAAATCTACGAGGCCGCCGCCGCGGCGGGCCTGCCGGTCGGCGTGCACGCGTTCGGCTTCGGCGGCTATCCGGTCACCGGCAGCGGCTGGCCGTCCTTCTACATCGAGGACATGGACGGCCACGCCCAGTCCTCCCAGTCCTTCCTCACCAGCCTGGTGATCGAGGGCGTGTTCGAGCGCATCCCGAACTTCAAGCTCGTGATGATCGAGTCCGGCTTCGCCTGGCTGCCCCCCCTGGCCT
>DATMND010000072.1:0-6515 GCA_035569235.1 Acetobacteraceae bacterium
CCCGATCTCTCGATCGAGATCGTGAAACGCTCGGACCACGCGAACGGCTTCGTGGTGCTGCCGATGCGCTGGGTTGTCGAGCGTACCTTAGCCTGGCTCAATCGCTGCCGCCGCCTCGCCAAGGACTTCGAGAACCTCAGCTGCAATGCTCTGGCATTCCTCCAGCTCGCATCAATCCGCCTGATGCTGCGAAAGCTTTGCAATCCAACATGAACTTTCCGGACGGACTCTCAGGCTGAAGGTGTTATCTCCTCGAACCTCATGTGAAGTTGTGCAAGGTTGTATAAACGTTGACGGACCGATGTGACCAATTTCACAGAACTGTGGGGTCACGACGAATGATGCTTCCAATAAGTCGAAAATATAGCGCCGTTACACCTTGCGTAGACAAGCTCGGTGCAAACCCTAGCCTCGTGGGGACTAAAGCGCCAAGCAGCGCCGAGGCGAGCAGTCCTCCCATCCTTCTCTGCGGCGTCGGCTCCGTTAAACCGCGCCATTCGTCCCCATATCCCGCTATACTCCACCCACAACCCACGGTAGATCACCCGCGTGATCCGTCTCTCCATCCAGGCCCGACAGGCGCTCGCGAAACTGACGCTGCCGGTGCTGATCGGGCTGGCGTTCGGCCTGATGCTGTTGGGCAAGGCCGACACCCTGCTCGCCGAACGTGCCCGCATGGCGCTCGCCGACGCGCTCGCGCCGATCTACGCCACGCTAGCCCCACCAATCGCCGCACTGCGCGACACCATCGGCGGCGCGACCGGCCTCTGGGACATCCGCGCCGAGAACGCCCGCCTGCGCGAGGAGAACGAGCAACTGCGCCAGTGGCAGTCCATCGCCCTCGCGCTCGACGCCGA
Source organism: Acetobacteraceae bacterium (assembly GCA_035569235.1). Classification (GTDB taxonomy): domain Bacteria; phylum Pseudomonadota; class Alphaproteobacteria; order Acetobacterales; family Acetobacteraceae; genus JAMXLO01. Next base: position 858 of record DATMND010000072.1, read on the forward strand.
GAACGAACGGCTCAAGGCCAACCTCCGCTGGATCCCCGACGCCGCGCCGACCTACGTCACCGCCCGTGTCGTCGCCGATGCAGGCGGCGTCTATGCCAAGGCGGCGCTGCTCTCGGTCGGGCCGAACCACGGCATCCGCAAGGGCCAGATCGCGCTCGACGAGCGTGGCCTGGTCGGCCGCGTCACCGAACTCGGCGCCCGGACCGCGCGGGTGCTGCTGATCACCGACCTCAACAGCCGCATCCCAGTGATCCTGGAGAACTCCCGCGCGCACGCCATCCTGGTCGGCACCAACGGGCCGCGGCCTCGGCTGCTGTATTGGCCGGAGGGCAGCATGCCGCTGGAGGGCGAGCGCGTCGTCACCAGCGCCGAGGCGGGTGCGTTCCCGGCCAATCTGCCGGTCGGCATCGTGCATTTCAGCAGCGCCAAGGTGCCCGAGGTGGTGCCGGCGGCGCTGCTGGACCGCCTGGAGGTGGTGCGCATCTTCGACTACGGGCTGGGCGGCATCGTGGCGCCGGACGCGCTCGCCCGCCTGCCGGAGCGTCAGGGTCGCTGATGGCCCGCACCGACCAGACCCCCGGCATCCGGCCCCGCGCCACGCTGGGGCGGCGGCTGGACATCGCCGCGCGGGCCGCGTTCCCAGCGGGTTGCACGGTCGTGCTGATGCTGCTGACCGGAGCGCCGCTCGGCATCGCCGATCAGGCGGCGCTGCTGCCCGCGATCACGCTGGCCTGCGTGTATTTCTGGTCGCTGCATCGGCCGGCCGCCATGCCGCCACCGGTGGTTTTCGTGGTCGGGCTGCTGTTCGACCTGCTGGGGTATCTGCCGCTTGGGGTCGGCGTGCTGACCCTGCTCATCGTGCATGGCGTGGCGTTGCGCTGGCGGAGTGTGCTGACGCTCCAGGGCTTCCTGCCGGGCTGGCTGGCCTTCGCCGGGGTCGCTGTGGGCGCAGCGCTGCTCGGGTGGGCGCTGACGGCGCTCCTGTCGTTCCGTCTGCTGTCGGTCGGGCCAGCGCTGTTTCAGGCGGTTCTGACCTTCGCGCTCTATCCGGCGCTCGCTGTCGTGTTCGTCCGCGCGGACCGTACGATCGCCGATCCGGAGCGCGCGTGAAATGTCAAAAGAGGAAAGATTCACCACAAAGACACAAAGACACAAAGCAGCAAGCAATACGCTGCGCGCGAAGCGCAATCATCCTTTCTTCGTGTCTTTGTGTCTTTGTGGTGAATCTTGCTTTCTTTGAAACACGACACGCACCGCACCGGCGTGTTCACCCGCCGCGCCCTGCTCGTGATGGGCGCTCAGGCGGTCCTGCTCGGCGGCGTGGCGGCAAGGCTGTACCAAATGCAGGTGGTGGACGGCGAACGCTACGCCACGCTGGCCGAGGGGAACCGCATCAGCGCCCGGCTCATGGCCCCGCCGCGCGGGCGGATGCTCGACCGGTTCGGCATCGTGCTGGCCGGCAACAAGCTCAACTGGCGCGCTCTGCTGGTTGCCGAGCAGACCACCGACCTGTCGGCCACGCTGGACAATTTCGCCCGCATCGTGCCGCTCGCTGACTACGAGCGCGCCCGCATCGACCGCGAGGTGCACCGCCACCGCCGCTTCATCCCGGTCATGGTCCGCGAGTTCCTCAGTTGGGGAGACATGGCGGCCATCGAGGTGAACGCGCCCGATCTGCCCGGCATCATGGTCGATGTCGGCACCACGCGGATCTATCCGTTCGGCGAGCTGTTCGCGCACGTCGTCGGCTACGTGGCCCCGCCGAGCGAGGCGGACGTCGCCGATGATGTGGCGCTCGCGCTGCCCGGCATCCGGGTGGGCCGCGCGGGACTGGAGAAGCAGCACGACCTCGACCTGCGCGGGCGCGCCGGTGCGGTACAGGTGGAGGTGAACGCGCTCGGCCGGGTGATCCGCGAACTGGACCGCCAGGAGGGCGTGCCGGGCGACGAACTCGGCCTCGCGATCGATACCGGGCTGCAGCAGGCGGTGCTGCGCCGGCTCGGCAACGAGAGCGCCAGCGCCGTGGTGCTCGACTGCCGCAACGGCGAGGTGCTCGCGATGGGCACCAATCCGTCGTTCGATCCGTCGCTGTTCAATGCCGGCGTGTCGCAGGCGCAGTGGTCGGAGTGGGCGCAGGACAAACGAACGCCGCTGCTCAACCGCGCGACGGCGGGCGTCTATGCGCCCGGATCGACGTTCAAGATGGCGGTGGCGATGGCCGCGCTCGAGGCGCGCATCATTACGCCCGGCGACCGTGTGAGCTGCAGCGGCTACATCGATGTCGGCAACGCGCGGTTCCATTGCTGGAGAAAGGGCGGCCATGGCTCGCTCGATCTGCGCGGCGGCCTGAAGAACAGTTGCGACGTGTTCTTCTACGAGACCGCTCGCCGCATCGGCATCGACCGCATCGCGGCGATGGCGCACCGCTTCGGACTGGGCACCGCATTGGAGATCGACCTGCCGGGCGCCCGCAACGGTTTCATGCCGACGCGCGAGTGGCGCATCGGCCAGGGTCATCCGTGGAACCTCGGCGACACCGTCGTATCCGGTATCGGCCAGGGCTACATCCAGGTGACGCCGCTGCAGCTCGCCACCTATGCGGCGCGTGTGGCGACGGGACGCAAGGTGGAACCGCACCTCACGCGGAAACTCGCCGGCGTGCTGCAACCCGGATCGCAACCGGCGGACTGGCCGAGCCTTGGCCTGACCGAGCGGTCGCTGCATGTGGTGCGCGAGGGCATGTGGGCGGTGGTGAACGAGCCAGGCGGCACCGCGCCGCTGACGAGGCTGCCCGCAGCGCGCTGGCAGATGGCCGGCAAGACCGGTTCCTCGCAGGTGCGCCGCGTGTCGCGCGAACAGCGCGAGGGCGGAAATTTCGACAGCACCAAACTACCCTGGGAGTATCGCCCGCACGCGCTGTTCGTCGCCTACGCACCGTATGACGCGCCGCGCTACGCCCTGTCGGTCGTGGTGGAACACGGCAATGCTGGCGCCGCAGTGGCCGGCCCGATCGCGCGCGACATCATGATGGACGTGCTGCAGCGCGACCCCGGCGGCCGCGACGAAAAACCCGGCGCGCAGGTCGCCCAGCGCGAGGCGCCGCCATGAGGGAAGGACGCCTGTGGCGGCAGCCCTCGTTCGATCTCGGGTCGAAGATCTGGCAGATCAGCTGGCTCTATGTGCTGCTGCTCTGCGCCCTGGCGGGTGTCGGCTATGTCGCACTGTACAGTGCCGCGGGCGGCGCGCCGGAGCCCTATGCGTCGCGCCATGTGCTGCGATTTGCCGCAGGCCTGGTGCTGATGATCGGCATCGCGCTGGTCGATATCCGCTTCATCGCACGGCTCGCCTGGCCAACATATCTGGTTTCGCTGGTGCTGCTGGCGCTGGTGGCGCGCTACGGCCACCTGGGCAAGGGCGCGCAACGTTGGATCGAGCTGGGCGGCTTGCAGGTGCAACCGTCCGAACTGATGAAGATCGCACTCGTGCTGGTGCTGGCGTCGTGGTTCCACCGCGCGTCGTGGGAGCGGATCGGCAATCCGCTGTTCCTGATCCCTCCGGTGATCGCCGTCCTCGTCCCCGTGGCGCTGATCGTCCAGGAGCCCAACCTCGGCACGGCGGTCATCACCGCGGCTCTGGGCGCAGCAATGTTCTTCGCGGCCGGCGTGCGGTGGTGGAAGTTTGTGCTGCTCGCGGTGCCGGTCCCGTTCGCCGCGAGCCTCGTGTATTCACATCTGCATGGCTACCAGCGTGCCCGCATCGACACGTTCCTGCAGCCTGAGAGCGATCCGCTCGGCGCCGGCTACAACATCATCCAGTCGAAGATCGCGCTCGGGTCGGGCGGCATGTGGGGCAAGGGATTCTTGCAGGGTACGCAGGGGCATCTGGATTTCCTGCCGGAAAAGCAGACCGACTTCATCTTCACCACGATCGGCGAGGAGTTCGGCTTCATCGGCAGCGTGACGGTACTGGCGCTGCTGGGCCTGATCGTGATCGGCGGCATGGCGATCGCACTGCGCTGCCGCAACCAGTTCGGCCGACTGGTTGCGTTCGGCATCGCCGTCAATTTCTTTCTGTATGTGTTTGTCAACATCGCCATGGTGATGGGAGCGATCCCGGTCGGCGGCGTGCCATTGCCGCTGGTCTCGCACGGCGGGTCGGCGATGATCACGGTGATGATCGGCTTCGGCCTGCTGATGTCGGTGCACGTGCACCGGGATGTCGCGTTCAGCGAGGGACGCAACGACGACTAGGCCGATCTCACCGCGTCTGCTGCGCGCGTATCTTCGCACGACGTATCATGCCGGCGGTTTTGACATGCGCATCGGCCGCCGCGTACCCGACGTGCTGTTCGACCGGCTGAACGCCGGCGTGGCGGTGTTCCTGACCGCATGGAATCCGCTTTCGTGCCGCATGCCGGATGGCTGGAATGATCGCATGCAGGTGCATTTGCGACGGCGGCTGCGCAGGTGTGTGGTGCTCGACGCGGAGGGGTCGCTGCATCGCTGGCGTGAGGCGATGCTGCTGGTGGCCGGAGATCCTCGGCCTCACGTCCGGTTGGCCGCCCGCTTTCGTCAGTGCGCCGTTGTCATCGTCCGGCGCGGTCACAGGGTGCGGCTTCGGCTGGTTTGATGCCGCGAGCTGCCGCGAAGACCGCGCTGCACGGGAGCCAAATTGACGTTCCGGACGGCGCCGGAGCATTTACGGCGCCGAGAATTCCCGCCTGGTGGATTCCAAATCTGTTCACAAAGTCGAGAACAGCTATCATTATTGTCACGGAACATAACGGCGCGACGGCGCGGTAGAAGGCTGGCGACATAGGCCCGCCATACGGCAATAATTCTATCATTGCTGACTCAGATAGATGCAGTACAGATATATTTTGACCGTCGAGCAGGCGATCACGAGAACTCGATGTCATGACATTCACGTGCCAAAACTCGTGAAACGCGTGTTATAATTTCGGCATGGTCCGTGGTGGGGCTCAAATGGAGACCACAGTAATTATTGCTGCGGGCGAGTTCCGCGCGGTGGCGGCGCGATGCCAGGAGCGGGCCGATATGACCGCCAAGCTGGCGTTGCGGGGGGCATATCGGCAGCTGGCGATGGAATACATGAAGCTTGCTGTGCAGCAGGAGACGATCGAACGACTCCACGCGCTGATCAGCAGGCTGGACGCCGACGCTCCGGCTCGTTCCTACATTGGACGCGCGGTGGCAACGCCGCGTTCATCGGGTGCAAGTCTGTAAGGCAATTCACGACATGCTCGTGGACCTTGTTCGACGGCAAACAAGGTCTTGAAGGAGGTCGACCATTGCGCGGTAGCCGTAGTCGATGACGACCCCGACGTGCGCGACTCGCTGCGTTTTCTGCTCGATGTCATGGGGCACCCGGTCGAGACATTTGCCTCCGCAGCCGAGTTTCTGAGCACGGCGATGCAAAGTCCCGCGTGTCTGATCCTGGACAACCAGATGCCAAATATGACGGGCCTGGAACTGGTCGAAACGCTGCGCGCTCGCGGCATGGGCATCCCGGTCCTGCTGATGACCGGTTCGCTGTCGCCGGCAGTAGTCGCCCGTGCTGCTGAGCTTGGCATCGACAGGGTAATTGAAAAGCCGCCCTGCGACGAAGCACTGGTGCTATTTATCAACGCATCGGGCC
>DATMND010000073.1:0-29724 GCA_035569235.1 Acetobacteraceae bacterium
GGCCGAGCGCCTCGCCGATCAGTCCGGCGGCCATGAACATCGCGGCCTTGGCGACCGCGTGGGCGACAAGCTGCAGCACGCCGCCGGTCCAGGCGACGCCGTTCCAGTCCTGAGCCGTCGCCGATGCGAAGGAGGGCGGCGGCGCGGCAAGCGGGAACAGAAAGAACAGGTAGCCGATCTGCGCGATCGTCGAGTAGGCGATCAGCAGCTTCAGCCGCGCCTGCCGCAGCGCCAGCACGCTGCCGAACACGATCGCCACCGCGCCCAGCGCCGCAAGCGCCTGCGCCGGCGCCTGGCCGAGCAACCCCGGCAGCGCATCGAACCACAGCCGGACGATCAGGATGAACGAGCCCTTGACCACCAGCGCCGACAGCAGCGCGCTGCCGGCGGCCGGGGCGCCAGCGTGCGCGGGCGGCAGCCACAGATGCAGCGGGAACAGCGCGGTCTTGGCGATCAGTCCGGTGGTCATCAACGCGGCGGCCACCCACACGACCGGCTCGGCGCGCACCAGGCCGGACAGCAGCACGATGTCGAGCGTTCCGTAACCGCCATAGAGCAGCGCCGTGCCCAGCAGGTACAGCGCCGAACCGAGCAGCGCGAACAGCAGGTAGCGCAGCGCCGCGGCGAGCGTCTCGGCGCGGCCATCCAGGCAGACGATGGGCACCGCGCCGAAGGTCAGCAGTTCCAGCGCGACGTAAAGGGTGAACAGGTCACCGCCGAGCCAGACGGCGTTCAGCCCTGCCCAGACGCCCATCAGCAGCGTCCAGAATGCGAGTGACGCCCGGGTTTCGTGCGCACCCGTCGGAGTGCTGAAGCCTTCGCGGGCGAACAGACCGATCGCGCCGATCACCAGTGCCGTGGTCACCAGCATGATCGCCGACAGCCCGTCGACGCGGAGCGCAATCCCGAGCGGCGGCGCCCAACCGCCCACGAAGTACTGTAGCGGCGTTCGCGCGCGCCAGACGCCGGCGACGATCGCAACCGCGATCGCGAGCCCGGCCGGCAGTGCCACCATCACGATGCGCTCGGCCCGACGGCCCCCGAACGCCAGCGCCAACACCACGGCCGTCGCCGGCAGGACGATTGCCAGGACGAGCAGGAAGCCGCCCGACGTGTTCAGCGTCCCGCTCCCTCGCCACCATACTGCCGTGCCGGCGGATCGGTGCCCAGCGTCGCCCCGCCGGTCTCCTGGAACAGCCGCAGCACCAGCGCGACGGCCAGCGCCGTTGCCGAAAAGGCGACGACGATGCCGGTGATTACCATCGCCTGCGGCACCGGATCGCCGCCCATGCCGGCCGCCGCGCCCCTGCGGGCAATGACGCCGAACTGCAAGAACACGCCGGCGCCGAGCAGATTGAACGACAGGATCTTGCGCAGCGGCTGGGGGTGCACGATGGTACCGTACAGGCCAAGGCCGACGAGGGCTGCGCCGCACAGCCCGTACAGGGTTGCCGCGGTCATCGCCGCCGCTCGCGTTCGGGAGGCCCTGCCACCAGCAGGCCGAGGATTACGGCGATGGAGAGCGTCAGCACCGCCTCGATGGCGATGATCAGCGGCTTCGCGTGGCCCGCCGGGTACGACAGGAAGCCCCCCGGCAGGGCGAACCCTGCAAGCCCGACGGCCAGAAACACCGCCGGGCCAGCGACCAGCAGCAGCCGCACCCAGCGGTGGCCGATCTCGGGCGGATCGCGCAGTCCGGCGATCATGACCAGGAGCCACATTGCGGCGAGGATCGCGCCGGCCTGGAACGCCCCGCCCGGAGCGATCGCCCCGACCCACAGGATGTAGACGCCGACGACGATCCCGATCGGTGGCAGCAGCCGCCCGAGTAGGACCAGTGCGCCGTCCGTGCGGGCGGGCCGCAGAATGCCCGGTGCGCCGCCCCAGAAGCGGTCCGGCGCCAGTGACCAAACGCCGACCAGGGCGAGCAGCAGAACGACCTTCTCGAGCAGCGTATCGACCGAGCGGTAGGCAAGCAGCACGGCGGTCACCGCGTTTCCGACGTCAAGCTCCGGCAGATGAACCGCCGCCGCCGGCGCGAGCGTGGGGGCAGGGTTCGCCGGGTAGAGCACCAGACCGGCGAGGCCTGCGAAGACCAGCACACACAGCACAACCGCCGCGAGGCGCAGGGTCGCACTGGGCCGCTCGGCTGCCGATGGTGCCTCGGTCAGACGCAGGCGCGCGGCCGCGGCGATCAGCACGGCCCCGGTCACGCCACTGCCGATCGCGGCCTCGGTCAGTGCCACGTCGACCGCCGCGAGGCGCACCCAGACGAGCGCCAGCAGCAGGCCGAATGCCACGAAGCCGACGACCGCGGCGAAGGTCGGCCCGGCACCGATGGTCCAGACGGCGACACAAAGCACCAGCAGGGCCAGTCCGGCATCGAGCGCCAGCGCGACGCTCATGCGCGTTGGCCGCCGCGCCGCATGGTGCGGGCAATCATCTGGCTGACCGTCGCGCCGGCCAACTGGGCCAGCAGCCAGACCGCGACCAGCTTGAGGGCCGCAAGGTAGCCATCCGCCTGCGGCAGCAGACCCAGCACCACGAGGCCGAGGCCCAGATTGTCGGCCTTGGTCAGCGCGTGCAGCCGTGTGAGCGAGTCGGGAAAGCGCAGCAGCCCGACCGTTCCGGCCAGGAAGAAGAACGCACCGGCCGAGACCGCGAGAACCATGGCGATGTCCAGGAGCACCCTCATCCGCGGCCTGCGCTGTTGACGAATGCGACGGCGGCGAAGGCGGCAAGCAAGGCCAGCGTCAGGGCGGCATCCACCAGGCTCGGCATCCGGGTGCCTGCGCCCAGCAGCAACAGGGCCGCGATGCCGCCCGTGCCGAGCAACTGGGCGGACATCATGCGATCGGCGTCCGCCGGGCCGCGCAGGATGCGCACCAAGCCCAATGCCACCATCGCCAGGATGAAACCTGCAGCCGTGATCAAGAACTCAGCCATTGTCGGGGCGCCCGCCCAATGCCCGCGCGAAGAGTGCCTCGTCGGCCGCCATCTGCGCCGCCACCGGCTGGCCGACATCGAGGCAATGCACAAGAAGCGTCCCGTCGTCGTTCGTGTCGATCGGGAGCGTGCCAGGCAGCAGGCTCGCGTACGCACAGAACGCGTCGCGCTGCGTGCCGGGCGGAAGTTGCGGCGACACAGTCACGAACCCGGGGCGCAGCGGCAGGCGTGAATCAAGTGCGCGCCGCGCGACATCGATCCCCGCCGTCAGCGACTGGCCCGGGAAGCGCAGCGCGAGCCTGGCGATGCCGGGCAGTGATAGGCGCGACCCGCCGGGCGGCAGAAGGCGCAGACTTGTCCAGGTCGCGGCAGCGACGGCGACCGCCGCAGCCGGAAGGTCACCAGGATTGAAGCCGGCAAGGACCAGCCAGAGGACCAGAAAGCCCGTGGCGCGCGCGAAAGCTGCAGCCGGACTGCTCATGGTGCTTTACCAGCCGCCTGGACTGTTGCCTCTCGGCAGTGCTCATTCACCGTCATGGCCATTCCCGGACTCGATCCGGGGATCATCCCGGCCATCCGCGCCGCACTACTGCCGCGACAGATGGCCGGGGCAAGCCCGGCCATGACGTGAGAAGCGAGCGGTAACACAAGGTCAGTCACCATGGGCCTGCGCCAGGACTTCGCCATGCGCGGGGGTTTCCTTGATGCGGAACCATGCCACGTAGAGCGCGGGAAGAAAGACCAGCGTGACGACGGTGCCGACCAGGAAGCCGCCCATGATGGCGAACGCCATCGGTCCCCAGAAAATGGTCGCCGCGATCGGTATCAGGCCGAGAACCGTGGATATCGCGGTCAGCATGATGGGACGGAACCGCGATATGCTCGCATCGATCACGGCTTCCCACGGCGGCTTGCCCTCGGCCCGTTCCGTTTCGATCTGCTCCATCAGGATCACCGCATTGCGGGCGATCATGCCGATCAGCGCGAGGATGCCGAGGATCGCGACGAACCCGAGCGGCCGCTGAAAGATCAGCAATCCGGCAACGACGCCGGTCATCGCCATCGGAACCACAATCAGCACGAGGGCCAGACGGCTGAAACTCTGTAGCTGAATCATCAGGAAGGTGATCATCAGGAACAGCATCAAAGGCACCACCGCGACAACCGAGGCCTGCGACTGCGCGCTCTCCTCGACAGTTCCACCGACGGCGATGTGATAGGACTCCGGCAGGCCGGCATTCAATTCTGCGACCGCCGGCGCGAGCTTCGCAACAACGCTTTCCGGCAGCGCGCCGTGTGCGACATCGGCCTGCACGGTCAACGTCGGGACCCGATCGCGACGCCAGATCAACGGGAACTCCTGGTCGAAATCGAAGCTGGCGAGCTGGCTGAGCGGCACGGTTCGCCCGTTCGGCAGCGGCACCTGCACGTTGCGCAGCGTCGCGAGCGAGACGCGCTGTTCATCCGTGGCCCGCGCCACGACATCGACGAGATAGATGCCGTCGCGCAGTTGCGTCACTGTCGACCCGGTGACGACGGAATTCAGCACGGCCGCCAACGCCTGCGAACTCAGGCCCAGCAGCCTGGCCTGATCCTGGTCGATGTTGATCCGGACCATGCGGGCCGGTTCCATCCAGTCGAAATTGACGTGCCGAGCATTTGGATCGCCCGACACGATGCCGGCCAACCGCAAGGCGATGTCGCGGACCTGCGATACGTCCGGACCGCTGACGCGATACTGGACGGGCCAGCCGACGGGCGGTCCAAGCCCGAGCGGCGACACGCGCGTCACCGCGTTGGGGAACTGGTTGGCGAGCACCTCCTCGAGCCGTGCGTGAAGCCGTTCGCGCGCCGCCACGTCCTTGGCGATGACGACGGCCTGGGCGAAGAAGTCGTTGGGCAGTTCCACCGCGAGCGGCAGATAGAAGCGGATCGCGCCGCGGCCGACATAGGTGCTCCAGCTTGCGACGTCGGGATCCGTCTTCAGGACGTTGTCCAGTTGCGCGGCAAGGTCGTCGGTCGCGAAGATCGACGCGTTCTGCGGCAGCCTTAGATCGACCAGCAGCTCGGGACGATCCGACGGCGGGAAGAACTGCCGTGGGATGAGCGGCGATGCGATGACCGCCACCGCGAGGCAGGCGGCCGTGACGCCGATGGTGAGCCACCGCGCGCGCATCGCACCGACCAGCAGGCCGCGGAACGCGCCAAAAATGCGGCTGGGTTTGGTCGCCTTCGACGTGTCCGGCTTCTTGAGCATGACCACACCGAGCAGGGGCGCGAACAGCACGGCCACGAACCAGGACATGATCAGCGCAATGCCCACCACGGCGAAGATCGAGAAGGTGTACTCGCCGGCGGAACTCTTCGCGAAGCCGATCGGCACGAACCCGGCGGCGGTGACGAAGGATCCGGTCAGCATCGGCACGGCCAATGTCGTGTAGGCGAACGTCGCCGACTGCTCCTTGCTGTCGCCGGCGGCAAGTCGCGAGGTCATCACGTCGATCGTGGTCATCGCGTCGTCGACCAGCAGACCCAGCGCGATGATCAGCGCGCCGAGCGAAATTCGCTGCAGGTCGATCGAGAAGAACTGCATGATCGGAAAGACGACGGCGAGGGTCAGCGGGATCGACAGTGCCACGACCATGCCGGCGCGCATGCCGAGGCTGACGAAGCTCACCGCCATGATGATGGCGATCGCCTGCCAGAGCGATGTGGTGAAATCGCTGATCGCGTGATCCACCACGTGCGGCTGATCGGCGACCAGGTTCGATGTGATGCCGATCGGCAGATCGCCGGTGATCCGGTGCATCGCCTGCTCGATGTTGCGGCCCAGCGCCAGAATGTCGCCGCCCTCGCGCATCGCGATGCCGAGGCCGATCGCCGGCTTGCCGTTCACGCGGAACATCGGCTGCGGCGGGTCCGCGAAGCCACGGCGGATTTCGGCGATGTCGCGCAGGCGGATCATGCGCCCGTTCGCGACGAAATTGATGTTGCGGAGATCCTGCTCGGATTCAAACGCGCCGGTGACGCGCAGCAGCAGCTTCTCGTCGCCGGTCTGGATGGTGCCGGCGGGGCTGACGACGTTCTGCGCCTGCAAGGCGGCGATCAGCGCGGCCCGGTCGATCCCCAGGCCGGCAAGCTGCTGCATCGAGAACTCGACGAAGATCCGCTCGTCCTGTGCGCCGAGCATCTCGATCTTGGAAACGTCGGGAACCTGCAGCAGCTGCGAACGTATGTCATCGACGTGGTCGCGCAGTTCGCGCTGGGTGAACCCATCGGCGGTGAAGCCGTAGATGATTCCGAAGGTGTCGCCGAACTCGTCGTTGAAGCCCGGACCGATCACGCCGACGGGCAACGTATGGCGCATGTCGCCGACGCTCTTGCGAACGTGGTACCAAATGTCCGGGACCTCGCCGGCCGGCGTCTTGCCTTTCAGGTTGACGAATATCGTCGCCAGCCCAGGGCTCGTGTAGCTGCGCAGGAAGTCGAGGTTCGGCGTCTCCTGCAACGTGCGCTCGATGCGTTCTGTGACCTGGAGAAGGGTGTCGTTGATCGTCGCGCCAGGCCACGCGGCCTGCACGATCATCGTCTTGATGACGAAGGCCGGGTCCTCGTTGCGGCCAAGCCGCATGTACGACGAGAGCCCGGCAAGGACCGACGCGATCATCATGTAGACGACGAACGAGCGGTGCCGAAGCGCCCACTCCGATAGATTGAAACCCACTACGCCGACGGCCCGAGCAGGCGGACCGTCTGACCCGGATGGAGGGCCTGGACGCCGGCAGTGACGACGATGTCGCCCGTATCCAGACCATGGGCGACGACGACGGTTCCCGGATCGAAGCGCAGCAGTTCGATGTTGCGCAGCGAGACGGTCAGTTTCGACGGATCGACGATCCAGACCGCGGGCTGGCGATTCAATTCGGTCAGCGCGGAGGCGGGAATCGCGATCACCTTGTCGGAATCCAACTGCACGATGCCGTTCACCGTCGAGCCGAGCCGCATGGCCGCGGGCGGGTCGGTCAGGCCAACCTTGACCTGGAAGGTTCTGGTCACCGGATCGGCCTGCGGGGCGACCTCACGAACGCGGCCGATCGTCGTCACGCTCGGATCGTCGGTCAGGTGGATCGTGACGCGCGGGTCGCTCGGCGCCGACCGCAGCACTTGCGCCGGCACATCGAACACCGCGTCACGGCCGCCCTTCCGCGCAAGCTGCACGATCATCTGCCCCGCCTGCACCACCTCACCCGGTTCCGCGCCGCGCGCCGTTATCGTGCCGCCAGCGTCGGCCTGGAGCACAGTGTAGCTGACCCGGTCGGCGGCGATGCGCACCTGGACTTCGCCGTCGTCGACCTGCGCCTGCGCCGTGTGCAACGCCTTCTCCGCCAGATCGAACTGGGCACGCGGCGTGTGTCCTTGCGCCAGGAGAGTCCGCTGCCGTTCAAACGCCGCGCGGGCCTGCGTCAATTGCGCCTGGGCGGCAGTCAGGCCGGCCTGCGCCGAGCGAAGCGCATTCACCTCGTTCTGCGGATCCAGCCTGGCGAGTTCCTGTCCCGGCTTGACCTGATCGCCGACATTGACGAACCGGTCGGTCATCCGGCCGCCGATTCGGAATGCCATCGATGCCTCGTCTTCCGCCTGGATATTTCCGGTCAGCGTGACCGTCTCGCCGGCATCCTGTTGCGTGGCCGTCACCGTTCGCACCGGGCGCGGATCGGGATTTTCCGCCTTTTTTTCCCGCCCGCACGCTGCCAATCCGACAGCAACCGCCGGCAGCAGCACAATCCAAATCCAACGGTGGTTCATCGTAGCGAGCCGCGTTTCATGCCCCGCCTCTGCGCGCGCAGTTGCTGTCGTGAAGCATAGGTCTCCGCCGATGCGGTGCGAGATACCATCGGATGTACCAAGTGTGAAGACACTGGTGCATGGAGCTTTCCGTATCAGTACGAGGCCGAGCCGTCACGCCTCCGGCTGCGACACAAACAAGTTCATTCCGAGCTGTGCCGCCAGACACCTGGCGACGAGCTGACCCTTGACGCTGTTGCCGGCCTGGTCGAGTGGCGGCGCGAATGTTCCCAGCCCACCCTTGCCCGGGGCGACGGTGACAATCCCTCCACCGATGCCGCTCTTGCCCGGTAGCCCGATGTCGTAAAGCCAGTCGCCCGAGGTCTCGTAAAGTCCGGCCGTCGCCATCGCCGCCAATGCATAGCGACAAGAGTCGGCATCGACAACCTGTTGTCGCGTCAGCGGATTCATGCCGCCGTCGGCCAGCGTCGCTCCCATGACCGCAAGATCTCTCGCCGATACGTTGAGCGAACATTGCCTAGTGTACAAGTCGGTCGCTTCTGCCGGATCGAGATAGATCCGCCCATAGCTCTGCAACAGTCGCGCAATGCTCTGATTCCGGAAATTGGTCTCGGACGCCGACGCATACACCTCGGCATTGAGCGGCAGCGTTCGTCCGGCGAAACCGGAAAGCCCGTCGTGGATGAACTGCCAACGCGCATCGGCAGTCGCGCCGGGCACGAGGCTTGTCGTCGCGATCGCCCCTGGATTGACCATTGGGTTGGTGCGTCCGTCGCGGCCCCGTTCGATCGCCGACAATGCATTGAACGGCAGCCCGGTACTGTTGACACCGAGTTTGTCCCGCGCTTCTTCGGCGCCGAGGCACTGGCAGACCAGAGCGAAGACGAAGGGCTTCGACACGCTCATGATCGAGAACTCATAATCCGCGTCGCCGGCCTGATACACTTTTCCGCTGGTGCCGACTACGCACACGCCGAACAGGTCGCTTGGCACGCGTGCGAGCGCCGGATAGACATCCGAGTTCCTGCCTTCGGTGTTTTCCTTGAAGCGCTGGTATGCGCGCTTCACCGTCGTCATCACCAGATCGGGCTCGGGCAGGTGACCGGTGGATACGTAACAGGGCTCCGCGGCCGCGTCGGCCTCAATGTGCGCGGGCATCGAGTCCTCCCGATGTCATTCGTCGATCACCCTGTTCGGTCGACGCGAATGGCGCGGCCCTTCTCCGATGCCGCAACACCTCCCGATGATCGTGCACCATGGTCGTGATATAAGCAATCCACACGGTGCTGGCGATGTGCTGAGAGTCCCTGAATTGGGCCAGACATCCCAATCCTCCCCCGTCATGGCCGGCCTTCGCCGACCATGACGATTTGGTGCCAACAATGGTAATCTCCCTGCTCGCTGCTGTCAGCGCGTGCAGCAATACGGGTGACGCTACATGAGCTTCCTGACCACGTTCCCCGAAGACGTCTATCCGACTCATTCCCTTGCTGGGACGATCCAGACCGAGGCATTCGACATCGGGCTGGCGCAGGCTCTCATGTGGATGTCGCAGGCCGCCTACGAAACCACGGCGGACGCATCCGAGACGTGCGAGAATCGCAAATTGGAGCGCATCCTGGGGCGATGGGGCTTCACATGCCGTGCGAGGCTCAGTCAGGGCGGCACGGAGGGATTCGTCGCTGAGAGTGAAACGACCCTCGTTGTGGCATTCGCCGGTACCGACCCGGTGATAGCGGCCAATTGGATCACAGATTTCAACATCCGCACCGGGCCGGATGGTGTCCACCGCGGATTTTCCGGCGGCGTCGCGGGTGTCGGGCCTGGTCTGATCGCGGCGCTCGCCGGGACTACCAAGCACATTTTCCTGGTCGGCCACAGCCTCGGTGGTGCGCTGGCAGTCGTGGCGGCCTGGCGCCTCACCGGCGACAGTCAGCAATTGGCGGACTGGGTCCCGCGCGGAGAGCGGATCGATGTGGGGCGCATCGCGGGTGTCCTCACCTACGGCATGCCGCGCGCCGGCGATGAAGCGTTCGAGGCGGCATACCGCTTGCGCGGTCTATGGCAGAAGACGGCGCGCCTGGAATATGGCAGCGACATCATTCCGTCACTTCCCCCGGCCGCAGCCGGGCAGCTCGCATTCCGCCACGTCGGGCCGGCGCTTCATTGCCCCCATGGCGGCCAATTCAAGGATGCGCTGCCGCCGCGGGACGATCCCGATGACCGGATCGAGCTGGCTCAGTTGGAGGAACTGATTGGCATCACCAACCGCGAAACGTTGCGCAACATCCGGGAGGCCTGGGGTCGCATCCTGGACCATGGCGTTCCGCGTTCTCCGGCTGGCGGCACAGCCACTCTCATCATCGACAGGCTGCCATTCTTCCTCCGCGATCATGTGCAGGACTGCTATCTCGAAGCCCTCGGCTGGTCGTTCGCTCGACCTCCGGAGTCCCGGGTGTCCATAAGCGCCGATGATGCCGACGCGTTCGCCCACGCGTCGGAGGTCCGCATCGAGGCGAACGGCGGTGGCCTTTCGGCACTTCTGCGGCGATTGCTTTCCGGCGGATGAAGGCTTGCGGCGCAGCCTCGACATGACCGACGGCCCGTGATGGACTGGTTCGCGAATCAGATCGGGCACCCACGAGCCGCCCCCGTCAGTCAATATCCGCACTCATGCGCGCTCGCATTCGCGTCGTCGCGCCAACGGGCATTCAGGGACATCACACCGAATGGCACCCGCCGAAGGCTCCAGCACAACGCGCGATGCACTCCAAAAGGCGCGCCGGACCAGCGACCGCGGACTCCGCGCGATGGTTGGCGTTGGAACGGCAATTCTCGTGGTCACCGCGCTGGGCATCGCGCGGCCCGTCTTCGCACCGTTGACCTTCGCGCTGTTCATCATCGCGATCGTCTGGCCCTTGCAGGCGCGTCTGCAGGCACGGCTGCCGAAGCTGGTTGCGCTTGCGGTCAGCATACTTGCGACCATCGTGGTCATCGGCGCCTTCGCCTGGGTGATCACCTGGGGGCTCAACCGGGTCGGTCGCTACATCGTCACCGACTTCGCCCGGTTCCAGCTGCTTTACAACCAGATGACCGATTGGCTCGAAGGGCACGGCATCGTGGTCGAGAGCCTCTGGGCTGAGCATTTCAACGTAGGCTGGGTGCTCCGCGCCTTCCAGGAGATCACCACGAGGATAAACGGCACGCTGAGCTTCTCACTCGTTGTACTGATCTACGTCATCCTGGGTCTCATGGAAGTCGATGACGCGGCCCGCAGGCTGCGCGGCATGAAGAACCACGAAGCCGGGCGGGTATTGCTGACCGGCGGCGCCCTGACTGCCGCGAAGTTCCGGCGATACCTCCTGGTCCGCTCCCTGATGAGCGTGGTAACTGGCTTCCTGGTGTGGGGTTTCATCTCGCTGTGCGGACTGCCGCTCGCGCAGGAATGGGGGGTGATCGCATTCGCGCTCAACTACATTCCTTTCATCGGCCCATTGGTCGCAACGGTGCTGCCGACACTTTTCGCCATCGCGCAATTCGACGCCTGGCAGAACGCGATCCTGGTTTTTGGATGTCTGAACCTGATTCAGTTCCTTGTCGGCAGCTATCTGGAACCGCGGATCGCCGGCAACATTCTTTCGATGTCGCCGTTCATGGTGCTGTTCGCCGTCTTCTTCTGGACCTATCTGTGGGGGATCGCCGGCGCGTTCATCGGTGTTCCCATCGTGATCGCGGTGCTGACCATCTGTGAGCAGTACGCATCAAGCCGCTGGGTGACGGAAGTTTTCGGAGCGCCCGTCACCGCACGCGACTGATGGGAAGCCGTCGGGCGGCGCCTTGAAGGAAACACCGATGACACCGATCCTCGATCCGCGAAACGGCGACATCGAGGACGATGCTTCCAGCACCAAAAAGCGATCGATGTTGTCGTTGGCGGGCAGCCTGCTCGCGGAGATCAGCCTTCCCAAACTGGCAATCGCCTGGATGCTGCTGATCGGCTTTCCCGGTCTGCTGCTCGGAGTAGCGCCGCTTCTGGTCTCGATCTGGATCGCCGCGGTCTGGTCCCATGCCGCGAACATCTTTTACGAAATCCTGCCGGCATTGTTGCTGCCGCCGCTCATTGCGATCGGCTGGTTCGGAGGCCGGCCACTCTTGCGGCTTGCCGAGAACAGTTTCTGGTCGTTGAACGCGCTGGCTGTCCAGCCCGCCTATATCGTGTTTCGCGAGGGCATCCGGCATCTTGCCGAGCAACTGCTTGCGTCGCGGATGAGCGAGGGCCGCCGCGGCTCAATTCGCGCGGGCGCCGCCGCGGCATCGGGCCTCCTGATCTGCGGGCTTGGCTTCGGTGTTATCATCGTGGTGTGGCCCGCCACGCGATGGATTGGCAGCCTGGCGGATCTTGCACCGCTGCGTTGGTTGGTGCCCGTCGTGTTGGCGAACAGTGTCGTGCTCATCTCCGGCTATTTTGCGGCGGCCGCGCTGATCTGGGGCATCGCCGATGCGACCATGGCGCAGCCGCGCGATTTTCGCGCCTTCGCCGTGCCGACAACCGGCGGCCGAACCTGGCGCGTTGCGCACCTGTCGGACATCCATACGGTCGGCGAGCGCTACGGATTTCGCATCGAGAGCGGAAGGTCGGGTCCGCGCGGCAACGAGCGATTGCGGCAGGCGCTGGCGCGGTTGGATGAGATCCATGCGGCGCACCCGTTGGACGTGGTCCTGATAACGGGAGATCTGACCGATGCAGGACGCTCTGCGGAGTGGGCGGAGCTCTTCGCCGCGCTGGCCGCGTACCCCAAGCTGGCTGAGCTGGTGATCGCGCTGCCGGGCAACCACGACGTCAACGTGGTGGACCGTGCGAGCCCTGCCCGGATGGACCTGCCGATGAGCCCCATGAAGCGGCTGCGTCAGATCCGCACGATCTCCGCACTGGGGATGCTGCAGGGTACGCGGGTCCAGGTCGTGGCGAGCCAGGCAGGCAAGCTTAGCGGCACCCTGGCCGATGCGCTGAGGCGGCATGGCGACGACATGACTGCATTCGCCGACAATGGATCGAGGTGCCTGTCGCGATCATTGGCCGGGCTTTGGGCGACGATCTTTCCCATGGTCATGCCGCCCATCACGGACGACGGACTCGGGATCATCGTGCTGAATTCAAATGCTGAGACGCATTTTTCGTTCACCAATGCGCTGGGCCTGGTATCGGCCGAGCAGGCGCGCGCTTTCGAGGTTGCCACCAGGCAATACCCGCGCGCCTGCTGGATCGTGGCTCTGCACCACCACGTCATCGAATATCCCAAGCCCGCAAAGGCATTGTCGGAGCGCATCGGGACGGCCTTGATCAACGGCAGTTGGTTCATCCGTCGGCTGCAGCATCTGGCCGATCACGTCGTGATCATGCACGGTCATCGCCATATCGATTGGATCGGGGAGTGCGGGGGCCTGCTGATCGTATCAGCGCCATCTCCCGTCATGGAGGCGATCGATTGTCTGGAGACCTATTTCTACGTGCATACTCTGGCTATTGGGACGGATGAACGGCTCAGGCTGCTGCATCCCGAGCGCATCATCGTGCGCGGCGAGCAGGTTGCCGACGAAGCATGGACGTAATGCTGCTGTGGACCACTACGAACGCGCTAACGCATCCCGAGCGAACCGCAGCGCGAGTCCGAAATAGAGCCAACTGGAGCCCTGAATCAGAAGCTCTATGGCGATCAGGGTGCCGAGAACCCACAGACCGGACCATGGCAGGCTGGCATACAGCAAATAACCGACGACGATACTGACAATGCCGCTGAGCAGGATCAGACCCCAGGCCGCGATGTTGCGGTGTTGCAAGGCGAGCACGATGCGTATGACGCCGCCCACCACAAGTGCCGCCACCACGAGAAGCGTCAGGAACAGTGCGCCCTGCACGGGCTCGTTCATGATGAGCAGGCCGCCGCCGAGATAGAGAATCCCGCAGAACAGGCTCAGGATGAAGCCACGCCACTCCTTTGTCATGAAGGCATGGATGATTTGAAGCGCACCGCCGACCAGCAGGCTTGCGCCGATGAAAATGGTACCCGCGATGGTGACGGTGACGACATCGAGCCATGCGGCCACGCCAAGGGCGATCATCGCAATGCCGAGGGCAACGAACCATCCCCACTTCTTGGCGATGTTTGCCGCACCGGCACCCTGACTGTTGATCTGCGCGGACATCGAGTGGCTCCTTTTGTGCCGATCGGCAAGCGACACCAGCCGCAATGAACTTGGGGCAAGGCTGCTAGAAGGCGCGGAGGCAATCGCTCAGATTGCGGACTTCGGGGCCTACGTGATCCTTTGGCAGCGCCGCCGGGGTCAATCCAGCGAGTGAAGCGGCGCGCACGTCGCTTGGGCTCATGCCGAATTCGTGGCGGAAGGCGCGGCTGAAGCCTGACGCATCGGCGAAACACAGTTCATCGGCGATCGCTGCGATTGGCTTGGTGTTCGACACGTCGCACAGGGCCGCATGGCCCTCCAGCAGACGCTGGCGCTGGATGTAGCGGGCCACGCCGCTCTCGCCTTGCAAGAGACGGTAAAGCTGCGACCGCGAGGCGCCCACCTCGCGACAGAGCATGTCGGGGCCAAGAGATGGCGAGCGCAGGTGCCTGCGGACGGCTCGCCGCAGCCTTTCCAAACGGCCGAGCCCGATCTGGCTTGCGGCGACGGCCACCCGTTCCGGTGACGGCACAATGCAAGCCCCGACCATCGCCTTAACGGCGCCGGCGAGCCTCGGCAGATCCTCGGGGGCCAAACCCGGAAGGCTCCGCTCAAGCAGAAGCATGTAGTCGGCGAGCAATTTTCCCAGAGACGTGTTCAGAACCGTCCCTTGGGCCGCATCAAGTATCTGCCCGATCTCCCGAAAACTGTCTCGCGCTAGGTAAAGTTGAAGCCGTTCGTCCTGGCGCCTTTCACTGATCAGTTCATTCCCCAGCGACACGACGAATGGCATTCCGGCAGGCGCTTCCAGCGAGACGTCGTCCGTCCTCACCGCGGTCGTGACGCGATTGCCGAGGGTGATGACCCAGTGATCCACCGGGTTGCGCCGGATAAGGGTCTTCGTCCGGGCAACGCTGATCGATGGAGCGGAGACCCGGCTGACCGCAAGACCGCCCAGCTTCCAGATCTGGGTCTCCGCGGGGAATCCCCCATCGAGCGATTGCCAAGGCATCACATCGAAGACGGAGCGGAACCACACACGCCATGCCTCAAGTTGATTCGATGCCGGCAGCGAGTGGGTGGCGAACCTCTCGGGTGTCATCGTGTCCTAACCGGGTCATTGCGTTGGGAAGTCTAAGTTACGTAGCAAGAACAGTCAGACCACTATCTGGAAAATCCTTAGCACTTGGCGCCGGCGATGGCCAGTCTGGCGGGGACGTTGCGATCATCGAGGATCAGCAGGTCGTGGTACCACATCAACAACGTAACCAGACAGTCTGCCGGCCGGGAAAATCGCCAGCAGAGCAAGGGCCGCCAGCAGCGCGAAGCAAATCTTGAGCGACCGCAGCCGCGCTTCGGTGTTGATGCGAATCGCCTCGACGATTTGTTCGGTGCTGTTTTGATCTCTTGGCTCGACAATGTCGTACGAGCGGCCTCCAGATTGTCAACAGCGGCATGCGTCGGTGCAACTGCTGTTGAGGGTTATGTTCAGCGCTATCGCATTTCAGAATGGAGTGAGCAACCGGGCGAGACAGCGCTCATCACAGCCGGCTTGCACGAACTTGCCGACGGTGCTTGGATCATGTTGTGAGTCCGATCCGACTTGAGATCGTGCGCGGGATGGCATTACAATCATCAGCGCAATCGGTGGTCCTGCCGCCGGCACCCCGCCGTCGTCATCCCCGCGGCCGTGGTCATCCCCGCGAAAGCGGGGACCCAGACCGGCCGCCACTGGGTCCCCGCGTTCGCGGGGATGACGACAAGGGGTGAGATGATCGCTTTTTCCGGATCAGTTTATTGCGATCCTGTCATGGCCTCCCCGCGCGGTGGTACGGATGGCCCGCTGCGATCGAGCGCACGCGGAACACCTGCTCAGCCAGCATCGCGCGCGCGAGGAAGTGCGGCCAGGTCAGTCGCCCGAGCGAAAGCACGTAGTCGGCGCGGGCGATCACCGGTGCATCCAGACCCTCTGCGCCGCCGACCACGAAACAGACCGGCCGGCCGCCGGCCAGCCAGCGTTCCAGCAGACGTGCCAGAGCCTCGCTGTCCGGCGCCTCGCCGCCGGGATCGAGTGCGACGACAAAGGCGGTAGCGGGCAGGGCCGCAAGCAGCGCCGCACCCTCGCGCCGTTTCACCTCCAGAGGAGCGCCGCGCGCCTCGGGCACCTCGGTGACGGCAAGCTTCGGCCGCAGCCGCGCGTTGTAGCGGGCGAACAGCTCGGCCTCCGGGCCTTCGCGAAGCCGTCCCACGGCGATCAGACGCAGCATCGGCGCAGCATCTATATTCGCTCCATGGACACTCCCGATACCACAGACAACGCCTGCGCCGGCCTGAGCGATGCCGACCGCGCCAGGCTCGCCGAGGCCGCACGCATCCTGCTCGACGCTCGCGGCATCGTCATCCGGGCAAGCGAATGGCTGGGCGGCAGGCTCCACGGAGTCGGCCAGCGGTTCGCCGATCTCGGCCCGCATCTGCTGGGCGAGGACTGGCAGGCACGGTACCAGACGCTGGTCGAAGGCGCGCTACGCAACGCCTACCGGATAGGCACGCTGGGCTTGGATCCCGTGAACGGCGGCCGCTCTCACCGCAGGGTCAGCAGACTGGTCGCCGCTGCGACGGGCGGGGCCAGCGGCTTCATCGGCGCGCCAGGGATCGCTGCCGATCTGCCGGTCACGACCTGCCTGATGATGCGCTCGATTGCCGCGATCGCCCGCTCGCACGGCGAAGACCTGACATCGGCTGACACCAGGCAGGCCTGCATCGAGGTGTTTGCCTTCGGCGGCCCTGAGATCGACGACGAGGATATCGACGTCGCCTGGTGGACGATCCGCGGCAGCCTGAGCCACGCATCGATCACGCTGGTGATCCGCCAGGTCGCTGCACGCTTCGGCGTAGTGCTGTCGCAAAAGTACCTGGCGCAGACAGTGCCGCTGGTCGGCGCCGCGGCGGGCAGCACGCTGAACTACGTGTTCATGGACTACTACCAGCGGATGGCACGGGTGCATTTCACGCTGCGCGAACTGGAACGACGTCACGATCCGGATGCCGTGCGCGCCTGCTTCGACGGCCTGCTCCGGTCGGCGAAATCGCGGCGGGGCAGGGTGCCTACCCGGCTCTTGCGGGCCAATACCAGGATCCTGGACCATGCGCCTCCAGGAGACGGGGGGCAGGGATGGACTGGCAGACGCAGCAGGGCACGTTCGATGCCGGCGACCTGACATTGCAATCGGGCGCGGTGCTGCGTGGAGCGCGATTGTTGTGGAAGGCACACGGCACGCTGTCGCCCGAGCGCGACAATGTCATCGTCTATCCCACCAGCTACAGCGCGCAGCACCCTGACCTCGAATGGCTGATCGGTCCGGACGGCGTGCTCGACCCAACGCGCTGGTTCATCGTCATCGCCGACATGTTCGGCAACGGACTTTCCTCCAGCCCATCGAATACGCCCGATTATCCGTCGCTGGTCACCATCTTCGACAACGTGCAAACCCAGCGCCGCGCGCTACGCGATATGTTTGGTATCGAACGCGTCGCCTGCGTCTATGGCTGGTCGATGGGCGCGTTGCAGGCGTACCACTGGGCCGCGCTGTTCCCCGACGCCGTGGACCGCATCGTCGTGAACTGCGGCGTCGCGCGCACCGCCGTGCACAATCAGGTGTTCCTGCGCGGCCTGATGGCGACGCTGGAAGCCGCGCCGGAACACGTCGGCGACGGCCGCTTCTCCGCCGAACCGCACGCCGCGAAACGCGCGTTCGGGCGCATCTATGCCGGCTGGGCTCTGAGCCAGGACTTCTATCGCGCCAACCTGCATCTCGCCGCCGGACCGCGGCCCAATCTCGGCGCTCCGGACCTCGAGACGTTCCTGCGCACCGACTGGGAGGATCGGTTCGGCGCACGTCCCGCCGCCAACCTGTACGCACAGCTCCGCACATGGGACGCCGCCGACATCAGTGCGAACCCGCTGTACGGCGGCGATCTGCCGCGCGCGTTGCGTGCGATCCGGGCGCGTGTTCTGTTGATGCCGGGCGAGACGGACCTCTATTTCCGTGTCGCCGACAACGCGGCCGAGCTACCGTTTCTGGCCAATGCCGTACTCAAGCCGATCCCCAGCATCTGGGGCCATCGCGCCGGCAATCCGGTGCCCAACCCGGACGATGCCCGCTTCGTCAAACACGCCGTGCGGGACTGGCTCGCGCGGTAGCAGTTCAAGGAGAACGGAAATGGCGACTGTCACGATGAGCAATCCGCAGAATGTGCGCGCTCCGACGGGCTACACCCATGGACTGCTGCTGGAAGGCATGGAGCGGCGGCTGATCATATCGGGCCAGGTCGGCGTGGCGCACGACGGCTCGGTGCCGAGCACCGGAGAGGGTCAGATCGCCCAGGCGTTCGCCAATCTGCGGGCGGTGCTGGAAGCCAACGACATGAGTGTCACCAATCTGGTGAAGACCACGGTGTTCCTGACCGACCGGTCGCTGCTCGCCTCGTTCCGCGCGGCGCGCGATTCGGTCTATGCCGGGCACGCGCCGTGTTCGACGCTGCTGTTCGTCGCAGGGTTAGCGGATCCGCGGTTCATGGTGGAGATCGAGGCGGAGGCGGTGGCGTAGAGACGGTTCCTTCCACCTTTGCACATTTGCAACGCAAATTCCCTCGCCGCCCCTCGGGGCGGAGAGGGCAGGGTGAGGTGGGGGATCCAACTGGTGGCAAAATTTGCGGGGTGATATGTTGCCATGTGGATCGCACCACGGACCCTATTTGGCCGGCACATCGCAATGGATCGTCGATGTGGCCGCAGCAGCCCCACCTCACCCCGGCCCTCTCCGCCCCGCAGGGCGGAGAGGGAGATTGCTCGGACATTCGTGCGATGAGTGAGCAGGCTAACTAAGTCGCGGCCATCCTGTTCCACGCATCGAGCGCGGCAATCTTGTACGCCTCGGCCAGCGTCGGATAATTGAAGGTGTTCTCCATAAAATAGTCCAGCGTGCCTTTCAGATTGAGCACCGCCTGTCCGATATGGATCAGTTCGGTCGCGCCCTCCCCGACGATGTGCACGCCGAGCAGCCGGCGCGTGCGCAGCGAGAACAGCATCTTCATCATGCCGGCATTCAGCCCCATGATGTGGCCGCGCGACGTCTCGCGGAAGCGCGCGATGCCGCACTCGTAAGGGATCGAACGCTCGCGCACCTCTTGCTCGCTCATTCCCACCGTGGAGATCTCCGGCACTGAAAAGATGCCGTAGGGGAAGAACTCCGGTGCATTCGGCGCGGGCACGCCGAAGGCGTGGCAAGCGGCGATGCGGCCCTGTTCCATCGAGGTGGACGCCAGGCTCGGAAATCCGATCGCGTCGCCCGCACAATAGATGTGCGGCACCGCGGTTTGGAAAGTCCGCGGATCGACCTTCAGCCGGCCACGCTCGTCCGGCTTGATGCCGCAGGCATCGAGGTTGAGCACATCCGTCGCGCCGACGCGCCCAGCGGTGTAGAGCACCATCTCCGACCGCACGCGGCGACCACCCTCCAGGATGGTGACCGGCCAGTCGTTTTCGAACTCGATGCGCTCGACCTTGGCGCCGAAGCGCAGCGCCACGCCGCGATCACGCAACTGATGCGTGAAGTCCTCGATCAGTTCGTGGTCGATGAACTCCAGCATGCCGGGCCGCGCTTCGACCAGTGCCACCGCGACGTCGAGCGCGCTGAAGATGGTGGCGTATTCCACGCCGATCACGCCGGCCCCGATCACCGTGAGGCTGCGCGGCAGTCGAGGGATTTCCACGATCTCGTCGCTGTCGAACACGCTGGTTCCGTTGAACGGCACGCCGTCGGGGCGATGCGGGCGCGTGCCGACGGCGACCAGGATGCGCTCGCCCTGGAAGATGCGGATGTCGCCGGTTTCGGCAGTGACCTCGATGCGATGCTCATCCAGGAAGCGCGCGGTGCCGATGGTGGTCTGGACTGCATTGCGGGCGAACTGGTGTTCCAGCACATCGACCTCGTGGTCGAGCGTCATGTGCAGGCGCATCATCAGGTCCTTGGCGGCGATGTCCTTCTTCACCCGGTAGGCGCGGCCGTAGAATCCGCGCTCGCGCCAGCCGGTCAGGTTCAACACCGTCTCCCGCAGCGTCTTTGAGGGGATGGTGCCGGTGTGGACCGAGACCCCTCCGACACGGCGGCCCTTTTCCACCACAAGCACGGCGCGGCCGAGCTTGGCGGCCTGGATGGCGGCGCGGCGCCCCGCAGGTCCGCTTCCGATGACGATGAAGTCAAAGGTGCTCACGGGAGGGAGAGTGAGGTAGGGAGGTGTGACCTGTCCACCAAAATTGTGCGATGCAGCGCAATCAGGCAGGCCTTTACCCGATCAGCCGTCGCCTGACCCGCGCCGAAAGCTGATCGATCACCGCCACCGTGACCAGAAGCAGGATGATGATGAACGACACCTCGTCCCAGTACCGCACCTTGATCCGCTCGGCGATCTGCAGCCCGATGCCGCCCGCTCCGACCACGCCGAGGATCGATGCGCTGCGCGTGTTGCTTTCGAAGCTGTACAGGGTCTGCGCCAGCAGCACGGGCAGCACCTGCGGGATCAGGCCATAGCGGATTGCAAGCAGGCGCGAACCGCCGGCCGCCTCCACCGCTTCCTTCTGGCGCGGGTCGGCATTCTCGATCGCCTCGGCGAACAGCTTGGCCAGCACGCAGATTTCGGCCGCGGTGATCGCCAGCACGCCGGCGAGCGGGCCCAGCCCCACGGCGCGCACGAAGGCGAGCGCCCAGATGAGTTGGTCCACACCGCGGAAGCCATCGAACACACGGCGGATCGAGAAATGCGCCAGCGCGTTCACCAGCACGTTGCGCGCACCGAGGAAACCCAGCGGCACTGCGATCACCGCGGCGACGAAGGTGCCGAGGAATGCCATCGCCACGCTTTCGGCAAGGCCTTGCAAGATATCGGGCCACTGCTGTCCGGGGCTGGGTGGGATCATCTGGCGCAGGATGACGAACAGACCGGAAATGCCGCGCGACAGGCGTGACGGCGTGATGTCGAACCAGATGCACAGCACACACAACCATGCGACGAAGAGAAACGCGCCAAGCCAGCGCAGTGCGCGCGTTCCCGGAGGCGGGCCGAAGGCGCGTGGGAAGCGCGCGCGTATTCCGGCAACGGTTGTTGTCATTCCACCCGACCGATAGCGACCGTGCGTAGTCGCTCGGAGGTCAGGTCGATCAGGCTCACCGCCGCGATGATGAGTACGATGATGGCGCCGATCTCTTGGTAGTAGTTGAAGCTGATGACCGAATAGAGCTCCTGGCCGATGCCGCCTGCGCCGACGAAGCCGATCACCGTCGCGCCGCGCACGTTGATCTCGAAACGCAGCAGCACGTACGAAATGAAATTTGGCAGCACCTGCGGCAGGATGGCGAAGCGCACGCCATGCGCCCAGGTGCCGCCGGCGGCGCGCACCGCCTCCCAGGGGCGCATGTCAGCGTTTTCCACCACTTCGGCGAACAGTTTTCCCAACGCTCCCACCGTGTGCAGTGCAATCGCTAAGATCCCCGCCAACGGGCCAACCCCGAACGTCCATACAAGGATCAGCGCGTAGACAATGTCTGGAACGCTGCGGAACAATTCGAGCGTGCGGCGGAAGGCAAAATGCACCGCACGGTTCGGCGCGAGGTTGGCCGCCGCCGGGAAGCACAGCAGCATCGCGACTGCGGCACCACTCAGTGTCGCGAGCGCGGCCATCTGGCTGGTCTCAAACAGCAGCCAAAGCCAACTGTCCAGCCGGTACATCCAATAGCCCAGCGAACCCTGTGCATCGACGCCTGCGAACAGCACGGGCAGATGCAGATCGGGCACCAGCTTGGCCAGGTACTCGCCGATCCGTGGCGCGCCCTCGATCAGCGACGCGGGAAAAACCTCGGATACCCAGGCCGAGACAAGCAGCGCCGCGCACAGCGCCGCGCCACCGCCAAAACCGGCAACGAACCGAGCGCGCCGACGCGCCTGGAACGCCGCCTCCAGTGCATCGGCGCCCGCCATCTCGGTCAGCGATGCCTGCGCTCGGCCGCCTCCTGCTGCAGCATGTCGATGAACACCTGGAAGTCCGCGTGCTTCACCGGCACCCAGCCCTTGCCGCTGCCCATGTCGAACGTATGGTAGATGTCCGGATACGCCTTCGGCAGCGCGAGGTGGAACGCCAGCATGTCGGCCTGATAGCTCTCCGGCGTGCTCTTCCGCACGGTCAGCGGGCCGTTCAGGATCGGACGCGACTTCCAGACGATGCGCAGGTCCTTCATATCGAGCATCTTCTTGTCGACCATCATGCGCAGCGTGCCACGCGTGAAGCCCTCCTCCTCGTCGCCGATGCCCGATGTCCAGGTGACGCCGGCGTCGTACTGCCTGTTGAGCACCGCCACCACGGTCTGCTCGTGCCCGCCGGCAAAGCCGGTGCGGCTGAAATATTTGCCCGACTCTGGATCGATCCCTTTGGCGCGGAATTCGGCGCGCGGGATGAGATACCCCGACGCACTGTTCGGGTCCGCCCAGGCGAGGGAATGTCCCTTCATGTCCTCCAGCGAGCGGATGCCGTTGTCGGCGCGCGTGTACAGGACGGACACGTAAGACGTGCTGCCGTCCTGCTCCTGCGTCACCACCAGCGGCACGACGTCGCCGTTGCTCTCCAGCCAGGCGGAGGCATAGGCGGCCGGGCTCATATACGCGGTCTCCAGCTGTCTGGCGGCGAAGGCCTGGATCACCCCGGCGTAATCGGCGGCGACCAGCAGCTTCAGCGGCACCTCGAACGTGGTCTCCATCAGCTTTCTGTAGCCGTCCACGCGGGCCAGCCGGTCGGCATCGTTCTCGCCGCCGAGCAGGCCGACCCGCATGACCGGTATGTCCTTGGCCCAGTCGCGTTTGCCCGGCTTCGGCATCTCCTGCGCCAGGGCGGTTCGGCCGAGCAGAAGTGCGCCCAGTCCCGCCGCGGCGCCACGTCGTGTGATCATCGGATAGCTTCCCTCCAGCGCGTTCCGGGCGAGACTAGCGCATGACCGTCCGCATGCTAACGTCCGGGTCAAACCAGGGGAGGACGCTCCATGCTGCTGTACAATTCGATCGGGCCGAATCCGAGGGTCGTGCGCATGTTCATGGCCGAACGGGGCATCGAGATCCCGCGCGTCGAGATCGATCTGATGGGCGGTGAGAACCGGCGCGAACCCTATCTGTCGAAGAATCCCTCCGGCCAGTGCCCGGCGCTGGAACTGGACGATGGCACCGTGCTCGCCGAGATCACCGCCATCTGCGAATACCTCGACGAGAAGTATCCGGGCCCGTCGCTGATCGGTGCGACGCCGGAGGAGCGTGCCAAGACGCGCATGTGGGCGCGGCGCATCGACATCAACATCCTCGAACCGATGGCCAACGGGTTCCGCTACAGCGACGGGATCAAGATGTTCCAGGACCGTATCCACTGCATCCCCGCCGCCGCGGCCGATCTGAAGCAGATCGCGCAGGAGAAGCTGACCTGGTTGGACGGGCTGATCGCGGGCAGGCAGTTCGTCTGCGGCGATCGGCTCACGCTGGCCGACATTCTGCTGTTCGCGTTCGCCGATTTCTTCAACGGCGTCCGCCAGCCGATCAACCAGGACAACCGGAACATCGTGGCCTGGCACGCAAGGATGAAGGCGCGCCCCAGCGCCGAGGCCTGACGCGATTGAGGCGGCGGCGGTTCGCGCGACAGTTGCCGTTCCCATTGCAGTTGTCATTCCCGCCGCGGTCGTCATTCCCGCGAAAGCAGGAACCCAGAGCCCTCCCCCGAGCGGAGGCCAGGGGTCGCACGAGCGGCGTTGCTCGCCTGGATCCCCGCTTTCGCAGCACGTGCGGGAGTTGGCGCGCTGGTCGCCTTCGACAGCCCGATGCAGCCGGCGGACGGCTGGCACATCGATGTCCGCCAGCTTGACCGCGCCGATATGGCGCAGGATGAAGCTGCGCTGTTGCCCTGTCCCCGGCTTGGCTCCGCGACACCTTCTTGGCGAACTCGGACGACGCCTCGTGTTCGATCCAAGCCTCTCGCGTCGTCCAGGCTGCGCGTGCCGCTGCATGCGCTCCCGCTGGGGCGCCACCTGAGTAGGCTTTCGCCAGCATGGACTTCGCCGCGACGCGCGCTTCGCCGAGCACCATCGTGCGCGGGTTCCCGACCTTGATCCGGTGCTCGGCTCCGCCGGGCGTGGTGGAGCGGATGAAATAGAGCGCCGCCCATCGGCATCTGAGTATCTTCCTCGCTTCGGGATGCCGGAAATCGTACATGAGAGCGACTAGCGGGTGGGTCCGCGCAGTTTGTCCCTTCGCTGGCGGGGCTTGCGTCTGCCGTGGGCGTTCACCAGCGTAGCGCCAGCGCCAGGCCATTGCGCCATGTCAGTTAATACGGGCGAACAGAATCCGCTCCATTTGTGACAGCCGGTCTCGTAGCCTCTTTGATCAGCTCCTGTCGTTCAGATTGCGCCGCGGCGGCTTGAAGTTGTGCCATGTCGGCTTGGTGGAATGGGTTGAGATCAGCAATCCATTGCAGATCAGCCGCCGTGATCCTTTGCCGCAGGTCGCCTGACAGCATCTGCGAGCGTCGTGCCGCCTCGGCCCACGTGACCTTCCGCTCAACGACGAGAACGGCAATCGCGCCCGCTTGGGTGAATTCATCCGCCAAAATCGGGACCAAATCCGGCCTTGGTATCGCAACGTCCGTCAGCAACTCCTGACGACATCGGTTCGTCTCATCAAACCTGGCTGCAAATAGCCGAGCGTCCTGCTCCGATGGGATCGTCTCATCGGCGAACTGAGCTATCGTAGGCTGCATAGTGTCCAAGTCCAGGGTATGCACCAACAGCGCAGCATACTCGGACTGGTCCTCCACTGACTTCACACACGCCTGGAACTCCGCCCAGGCCTCCTGGGTAGCCCACCCGGGCTGCTGAGCTTGTCTAAGTGCCGCTGTGCTGCAACCGGCGAGGATCAGAGCGATCAGCGCGATACTGCTGAGCCCAAGACGAAGTTTCCGCTGCATGGTCGCCTCCGTTTTCAATCCGTAGTATCACGCTCTAGCCCCGGCCTTATGGCAAGTCGCGACTTTGCTGATACCAAGGCCAGGTCGGGCGAGGATCAGTTGAGCAGCGGCACGATTCCGGCTACTACCGCATTGCAAGGAGAGCTTCAGAAAATCTCCTGATGTGCGTGGAACGGTGTCCAGCGACCCGTGTCATCTCCATTCACGCGTCACGCAAGTTGCAAGAAGTTCAAGGTCTCCCCAGTCCGGGCAGCAAAGCGTCTCGCTGTTCACCAGCGCGCCGCTTTCCACGGACGTGTGTCATATGGAATATTGGAGAATGTTCTTCGCGGAGGGAGGGTTGGCCTGCGCGATTTTCCCGTTCTCGTCGTGCTGTCCATATCCTGCTTGGCTGCGCAGGTGTGGGTCCGTCCCGTTTGAGCAGCGACCACTTGCAATATGCCCGTGCAATTTCGCCGTCCTCGCGCAAGTGAGTTCAGAGATAGAGGTTCCGTCCGAGGTCGTGGCAGCCGGACGGGCCACTTCCTCGATTCCCCCGGCCTAGCTCGCGGTAAAGCCCATCATCAGGATACATAGCGGAAGAGCAGTGTCGCCAGACCCGGGCACTGCGGTGAGATACGGAGTTATGTGGTTCTGGATCGATGCCAGGGGAAGGCAACACGGCCAGTCCCGCCCCTGTTCTGACCATCACCGCCAGGTGACCGCTCTCCGAACCACGACGCTGACCGCCCACGAACGAGGCTGGAACGCCCTGCCGCCTACCAGGAGATGGCAATGGATTGCCCATTACACAACGGGTTCACTGGCACCATTTGAGTCGCGGCTCATTGAATGTGACCTCCGAGCGGCACCCATTGCGACGAGCGCCTCATTCAATGTACTCCCGCGTTATACACGTAGCGTCCACAGTCGTCCGGCGAACCAACTTCGAACTTCTGCCCGGAAAACACGTCCATTGAGCGCTCGCCAACATCGGCATCAGATCTCTCTGGCTTCCAGACCAGGAGGTAGGCCACAGGTTTTCCGTTGCACAGTCTGCCACCGTTTTGGAGCACCGGATCATCTGGCGGAGTGACCCTGTAAAGGTCAGCCATTACCCTTTTCTTCTTCTTCTCGGCCCTAAAGAGCATTTGACCACCTCGTGAGAGCGGCAGAGATTTTCCGTTTTGAAAAGTGATCTGGTCTGATGCGAAGGTGACCTTACCCGTAATTGACTGGGCCGAGCGGCTGATTGGCACCCAGGTTTCAGTTGGAGGGCCGGTTTGCGCCGCGGAGCCGGACGCAGCAGTTCCCCATAGTGCGATCCAGAGCGCCGTCTTGCGCATCGCCATCGCTTCCACTCCCAGCGATCCCTGGGCATCATCGCGCATGCCGTGCTCAAGCGCAAAAAAAGCCCCGAGCGTCTGATATATGAGGCCACGGTTGCGATCATTGTGGTATAGCCTCTGTTTTCGGCGGCGTGGCCCTTGCGGCGCAGGACAGGTTCACACTAAAGGCGCCGAGCGGGGTCGCTTTTACGAATTCAAAGGATATGAAACTTGGCGGGATGTCGCAGTGAGTCAGATCGATGATGGGTTGTAGGTTACCGCGCGGAATGCCGTGATGACAAACGCATATAGGGAACTCATTCTCGACATGGCAAGCCTTTTCCCGAAATTCCCGTCACTGTGAATATCGAGTGGTGTCAGAAAAAGAACCCTGTGCCTTCTTATAACCTGATGGAGCCGGACACCCTAAAATCTATTTGGTACATAGAGAAGGATCCCAACAAACCCCAGAAACGAGCGGATAGGAATATGCGCAGTTTCTTTATAATGCAGAGTCTTATACGTTTATGGCTTATGGCAACGCCAGCTCATTAGGAAAGCAGGTATGTTATGCGTGCCATACGGTTGCAAGGGAGAAGGGTTACATTTTCGTGTCATACCCCCCGAGGTAAATGGGGAATGGGTGAGGTCCCAGACAGACGGCCTTGGTCCATAGCACGAAGCCTGGGTTGTCAATCAACCTATCGAGGGTCTAGGCGCTCGGGCTTGATCTGTTACGGCTCATTTTGGCCGAGCTGACGAATCCAATCAATCAAATCATTGCAATCCTGCACGCCGTTTGTGCCGGTGCATGAGTCCGATCATGTCGGAACGACGACGATTGTCGAGGAGATCTGAAATGGCAGCTTGCCATCCAGAATGGACCTCCAGCCCCGAGAGTTGCCTGGCGGGCTTCCGCTTCAGCTACGGCGGCGGCGGTGCGACCGAACCCGGTGCGACCGAACCAATGAGGAAGTCACGGAACAAGGCGATCCGTGGCGCATCGGCGCTCTCCTCGGGCGCCACGACATAGAAGCCGGCATCCGCAGGCAGCACGATATCGAACGGCACCACCAGCCGTCCCGCTGCGATATCCGCCTCGACGAAGCGGGTTCGGCCCAGCGCGATGCCGAGACCCTCGACCGCGGCCTGGATCGCCATGAAACTCTGATCGAAGCTCATGCCGCGCCGGGTTGCGAGCGCGACCGGCAATCCCGCGGCGGTCAGCCAGAGCTGCCAATCCTCGCGCGATACGGTTGCATGCAGCAGGGTGTGGTGCGCGAGGTCCTCGGGCCGGCGCAACGGCTTGTCGCCCTTCACAAGGGATGGGCTGCAGACCGGAAAGATATCCTCCGCCATCAGCCAATTGGCGCGCAGCCCGGGCCAGTTGCCGCGTCCGTAGCGGACGGCGATGTCGACCTCCTCGCGCTCGAAGTCGACCAAATGGGGCGATGTCGTGATGCGAACCTCGATGCCCGGATTGGTGTCCTGGAACGCGGCCACGCGGGTTACCAGCCATTTCGCGGCGAGCGAGGCTGTCGTGCTGACGGTGAGCAGCCCGTCGCGGTCGGGGCGGCGAAGCCGTGCCGTCGCTCGGCGCAGATCCTCGAACGCGGTACGAACCGAAGGGAGATAGGTTTGCGCCTCGCGTGTCAGCAGCAGAGCGCGATTGCGCCGCACGAACAGCGGTATGCCGAGCTGCTCCTCCAGCCGATGGATCTGGTGGCTTATCGCGGTCTGGGTGACGTTCAGCTCGTCGGCAGCGCGCGTGAAGCTCATATGACGGGCCGCCGCCTCGAAGGCACGCAGACCATTCAGCGACGGCAGGGTGTGCGCCATGTCGCCAGTCTAGCACGACATTCTGTCATGTGAAGACTGACAAATCATCCTTTGCCAGGCACGTCCCATTGGCCCATCTTGGGGCCAAGACATCAATCCCAGGAGGGCCAGACATGGCCGCGTTTACTTACACATCACTGACAAATTCTCAGCTATCGACGCTTCCGGCCCGGTCCGGGAATGGCCGCCCCAAGGGTGCGTTCTCGCGGTTCGCCGACAATCTCCGCCTGTGGCGTCGGCGCATTGATGAAAGAGCGGCGTTGGCGACGCTCACCCAGCGCGAGCTGGCGGATTTCGGGGCCACGACCGCGGACGTCCATCGCGAGCTCTCGACCCCGTTCTGGCGCGCCCAGCCGCCGTGTTGACACGCCACCAGACCCGATAACCCAGGAGGACCAAACCATGAGTGCATCCGCGGCGCAAACCAGCGATCTGGCTCACGTCGACGCTGTGCTGAACTATCTCGCACCGATGGCGGAACGGCCACGGAACTACACCTTCGATCCGCCGCCCGGTGTTCCGCGCTCCAATTCCACGCATGAGGCGCATACGGTTCCGATTCACGATGCGCGCGCCGTTGCATCCGACATTTCGCTCGATCGCGAGGGCTTCGCCGTTCTGCACTACCAGAGCGCTGTCAAGGATTTCTGGGACGAGGACGAAGTGCGGCGGGTCTACTATCCCGAGGTGCAGCGGGTTCTGGCCGAGGCGACCGGCGCCAGCAAGGTGTACATCTTCGACCACACGCTGCGGCGTCGCGTCCGGGGTGTTGACGATAGGGCCCCTGGCACGCCGCGCCAGCCCGCGACCCGCGTGCATGTGGACCACACGGCGAAGTCAGGTCCGCAGCGTGTGCGCGATTTCTTCGGCGACGAGGCGGAGGAGTTGCTGCGTGGGCGCGTCCAGGTGATCAATCTGTGGCGGCCGGTCCGCGGGCCGCTGCGGGATGCCCCGCTCGCGGTGTGCGATGCCGGCTCGGTTGCACCCGGCGATCTGGTGCCGTCCGATCTCGTATACCAGAATCGGGTAGGCGAGACCTACGGCGTCACCTACAACCCTGCGCATCGCTGGTTCTACATGCCGGAGATGCAGCCGGACGAGGCGCTGCTGCTGAAGTGCTTCGACTCCGCAACCGATGGGCGTGCGCGTTTCGCTCCGCATACGGCGTTCGACGATCCGACGGCGCCGGCGGATGTGTTGCCGCGCGAAAGTATCGAGATCAGGACCCTGGTGTTCCACCCGGCCTGACCACGGTAGGATACCGCTGGTTTGATCAATCGCCCTGGGCATCTCTTGCCCAGGGCTGACGAGGGAGGAGATATCAATGCCGGAAGTCTATGTCCACGCCATCGAGGGTCGCTCGAAGGACCAGAAGCGCGCGCTGATCAGGGACATCACCGACGCGGTGGTGAAGAACTTCGGCGTGACGGCGGACGCGGTACTGGTGGAGATCGTCGAGTGCTCGCGCGACAATAAGGCGAAGGGCGGCGTGCTGTTCAGCGAACGCTGAGCAGCGCCAGCAATCCCTGGAGCAATTGCGTCGGGGTCGGCGGGCAGCCACGAATCACGAGATCGACCGGCACCACGTCCGACACC
>DATMND010000074.1:0-3723 GCA_035569235.1 Acetobacteraceae bacterium
CGCGCCATGAGGCCCAGCAGCTTGCCGAACTTCCCCCAATCGTCCCCGTGGCTGGCCGGATCGACCCGTCAGGGCGCAAGCAGCAAGGACGCGTCTCGTACTACAGCCAGAAGTTTGCCCATCGGAAAATGGCGGATGGCCAGCCAATGAACCCGCTGTCGAACGCGGCTGCGAGCAAGACTTTGCCGTTGGGCAC
Source organism: Acetobacteraceae bacterium (assembly GCA_035569235.1). Classification (GTDB taxonomy): domain Bacteria; phylum Pseudomonadota; class Alphaproteobacteria; order Acetobacterales; family Acetobacteraceae; genus JAMXLO01. Next base: position 197 of record DATMND010000074.1, read on the forward strand.
AACCGCGAAGGTCACGAACCTACAAAATGCCCGAAGTGCTACCGTCAAGATCCAAGACCGCGGCCCGTATGTTGCTGGCCGGGTGATCGATGTCAGCCCCGTGGTGGCCGAACAACTCGGCCTCAGGAAGCAGGGCGCGGTGCGGGTGGAGATAAAGCCGATCACCGTGCCGCAACCGAATGGTGCAATAAAGCTGGGTGCGGGCGCGGCAGAAATGACGCCGAACGAGATCATCCAAGCCGCCGAGACGACAAAGCAACTTATTCGCACCGCTGGGCGGTGACGCCCGTGTCGGCCTGCCACCACGTAAAAGGTCAGGCACGCCAATCGCATCCGCCGAAGCAAGCAGTGCCAAGACGTGCGGTGTGGCGTAGCGCTAACCGGCCAGAGCGTAGCGGTTGGGAGGGCGCGCGGCGACCTCGGTGACGACGAACATGCCGGCAGGATGGTGACGCTGATCATGGCCGGCAAGCGGCCCGTGGTGGCACGGCATTGCGTGCTGCTTGCCGCCTTTCTCTTGCAACCGGACCGTCCAGGCCAATCCACGCGGCCGGGGATCCTCCACGTTCATTGCCGGCAGAGCTTCCCTTCAGGGTCACTTTCTTGACGAGATCATTCGCAGCTGTTCCTCGCATTCTACAAGAGCACCTTCACCGCGCGGCTTCAGTCGGTCAGTGGCGCAGATAATCGTGCACAGTGTCTCGAGCTGCTGCCTGCAGCGCTCCTGCGGTCTCTGGGTCCAACCCGGCGGTATACGACAGTCCGACCGGGTCGCGGTCAAACAGCGTCATATAGATAACAGCGGCGGCCAGGTAGGAACCAGCAAGTGACGGGTGGCGCTTGTCGGCCGCATACAGTTGAATCGTGGGATGCTGCTTTACCACCCGCGAGAAGGCGAGACCGGCAGGGATGACCAGCGCGTCGTTGTCGTTGCCGGCGCGCGTGTAAGCTTCCGCAAGCTGGTCCGTCATTTCCGGCTTGTCCGCATAGGCCCAGGACATGAAGAACACCGGCCGCGCTCCGTGTTGGCGCACGGTCTCGGCGTGGCGCTTTGCGTACTTGATGAAGATGTCCTTGAGATCTGGGTGCACTGGGCACTGCGAGCAGTCGACCATAACCGCGACGTCGAACAGGGGATTAGCCGGCGGATTGAACGACACGATGTTGTCCGAGCCGATGCTGTAGCGGCCGATCGCGTTGGGGCGGAAGTAGGACTCGACATCGTGCCAATCGAGGCCAGAACCGCCGATGCCGACCAACGTGGATCGGAGCGCCTGCTTAGGCGCTCCCGCCGTCAGCATCTGGGCTACGAGATTGCTGATGCCATTGTTGTAATAGAAAAAGCTGTTGCCGATGTAGATCACTGAAGCTGGTGGGGTGCCCGCCTCCGTCATGCGCAACACCGTGGCCTGGGGTGCTGCTGGGGTCCCAACCTGTGCCGAGAGCGGCGCGACGCCCGCTGTCAGGATCGCGGCGGCGAGGATGAGGCGGCGCAGGCAGTCAGCAGGACGGCGTGGATCGGACATCATTCCCCCCGAATCTTCACGATGCGGCAGCGCCTGTTCCGCAAGGCAACGACTTCTGCGGCACGCACGTGTTTACTGGCCATGATGCCTCCTCTCTTTGCCTGCTGTGAGCAGATGAACGTTGCGCGCACACTGTTGCGACTTCGGCAGACCGGGCTGCGCCAAGGCTCCTACACCATTCACCGCCAGAATGGCTGCCACTGCCGCAAGCAACCGCACAGTCCCTCCATCTCTAGCGGTTGCTCCATGTCACGAACTCCGCCACTTTGGCGTCAGCCGTTCGGCTGATACGGGCAAAATTTTCGGCCGACTGGACAGCTTAGTCGTCAGGCTGTGTTCCCCGCCGCGAGAAGGTGTTCGGCCCCGGCCGTGCCGTCCCGCTCGCAACGCCAAGGCCCGGATAATGGCCTACGCCCGCGCCTGGGGAGCCCGACACCGCCAGGCGGATCATGGCACTTCACCCATCGCCAGCGTGTCGCGGATCAGCCTATCGCCCTGCGCCATGTGCGTCTCGGAGATCATCCGCTCCTTGCCGCAGCACTCGCAGACGATGCGGAGGAACCACGACGGGAAAGCCCGTAGCGGCTCGTCCAGGGCTTCCGCGCCCGACGGGAGCGGATGGTCGCCGTAGCTGCGCCAGTGCCGTCTCGGGACCGGCCTGGCCGCCATCAGGCGCCGGGCGGCCGCATCATGCGGGCGAAGAACGCCTTGATCTCGGGCGAGGCCTTCTGGTCGGCGTCGGTTTCCTCGCAGCACCGGATAGCCCGGTCGCGCGTGCTGGCGGCGGTGACAATCGCCGGGCCGGTGATCGCCACGGCCCGGGCCTTCTCGCGCGGCGGTCGCTTCGGCCGGTGGACGCAGGTGACGATGGAACGCGGCTTGTCGGTGGCCATGGCGTGAACTTACCAGCCGCGATGGCTACAGACGCGCCGCGTCGTGATGCCGGCCAGGCCGGTCCCGCGACGCATCGTAGTGGATTTCAACGTCCAGCCCCGGCTAACGTCTCCTGATCCGCTTCAGCCGCGCGCCAGTCATCAACAGGGAAAATTGAAAGATGACAGAGCATGAGGAGCAAGACCTCTATCGGAAGATCGACCGATTAGAAACGGAAGTTCATTTATTGGGCAGCATTGCGGGGATCATGCTGTCCCTCCTGGGACAGCTCGGCTGGCGGCACGTTGAACAGGCAATCATTCACGGACTGACTGACGCGGCCGCCTCGATACCACCGCGTAGCGAAGCGGATTGGGACAGGTTCATGGCGTACATCCGCCAGCAAGGCGCCGCGGTCACTGTGACGAAGACCCGGGCTAAGACGTCGCCCACGGAGTCGCAACCTATTCGGCCTTCGGACACGGTCTGATCGGAACCCGGCTCGGGCCCCTTCGATCGCCCCCTGGGCGGACGCCGCAAATGCGATCGCCAACACTGGGAGAGAGAGGACGGCGCCACGAGAGATTGGCTCTACGTCCGCAGCTGTAGCAGGACAAACGGTTGTACTAACCGGGCACTTGGACACAGCGAAATGCGTTAATGCTGCTTTCATTCACAAGAGAGAGTCCAACGCTGACTGGCACGCCAGCCCGTTTGCCACTTCGGTTGCCCGTACCATCCGGCCGTCCGCGACACGCTCGCCGAACGGCAGGGTCGGAAATCACCGCTTCGGGCACGCGCGAGGCCGCCGCAGACCTGTCCGGTGTCATTCGCCCGCGTCTGTCATCCAGGGCGGTGTCCACAACGGCGCGGCAGACGGACTGCGCGCGGCCAGCTTGCGAGCGGCTTCGGCGGACGGCAGATCGAGCCTGTCGGCGATCTCTGCCCACGTTCGGCCTTCCTCGCGCAACATGGCCGCCGCTTCGCGCCGCCGCGCGGCTACAGCCGCGATTGATGGTTCGCTGGGGCGCAGGGCTGTTTCATGGTGCTGGGCGACGGCCTCAAGGGCTGCGCTGCACGCACCGGCAAACGCCGGCTTCGGCCCTTGACCCCGCCATCCAGGCCCTG
>DATMND010000075.1:0-3028 GCA_035569235.1 Acetobacteraceae bacterium
CTCGCATCGGCCGCTGTCGTGGCGACGGTCGAGAGCGGGCGCATCCAGCGCGTGCGGATCGCCATGGGCGGCGTGGGGACCAAGCCTTGGCGCTTTGTCGAGGCCGAACGGATGCTCACCGGCATGCCCGCGACCCCCGACAGCTACCAGCAGATCGCAGCTGTGGCGCTGAAGGATGCACGGCCGCTGAGCCAGAACGGGTTCAAGGTCGCCCTGGCGCAACGCTGCCTTGTGTACGCCCTGCGCCAGGCAACTAAGACCGTCTAGGAGCTGCTCATGGACACGGCTTCGCCCATCGGCCGGCCGCTCCCCCGGGTGGATGGCCCGCTCAAGGTCAGCGGGACCGCGGCCTACACAGCCGACCACCATTTTCCGAGGCTGCTGTTTGCCGTGCCGGTCCCGGCCACCATTACGTCCGCTGCTGTGGAACGGATCGACACCTCCGTCGCCCGGGCGATGCCCGGCGTGTGCGCGATCTACACGCGCGAGACCCTAGGCCAGTATTTCCGGGTCACCCCGGTGCCGGATTTGTCGGTACAGATTGACGAGCAGCGGCTCCCTTTCGAAGACGACGTCATCCGCTACTACGGCCAATATGTCGCCGTCGCCGTGGCGGAGACCCTGGAGGAAGCCGAGGCCGCGGCGCGCGCCGTGCGGGTCACCTATAGGCGGCAACCGTTCGACGTCAGCCACGAGCTCCCGCTCGATGGGCCGCTGGCCGTGGACAGCCAGCGCGGCGATGCGGCAAGGGCGTTCGCCGCAGCCCCGGTCAAGGTCGATCAGACCTACGCCACGCCCATTGAGGTCCACAGCCCGATCGAGCCCCACGCCACCATCGCGGTCTGGGACGGGCCCAATGTCACCTTCTACGAATCCACCCAATCGGTGGACGGCTACCGGACGGCCATGGCGCAGATGCTGGGCATTCCTCGGGAGAACGTCCGGGTGGTGATGCGCTTCCTGGGCTCCGGGTTTGGCAGCAAGCTTTGGCCGTGGACCCATTGCCTGCTGGCTGCGGCGGCGGCCAAGCACCTCAACCGCCCCGTGAAGCTGGTGATCAGCCGGAAGATGATGTTCCAGACGGTCGGGCACCGGCCGCACACCCGGCAACGCATCCGCCTCGGCGCCACGGCCGAGGGCCGATTGACGTCGATCCAGCACGACTACGTCAGCACCACCTCGATCCTCGACAATTGGAAGGAGAACTGCGGGGAAGCGACGCCGAGCCTATACAGCACGCCGAACCTCCGCGTCAGCTCCAGCCTCGCGCGCCGCAATTTCGGGGCCGCCACATCGATGCGCGGCTCGGGCGCCACGCCGGGCCTGTTTGCCTTGGAATCGGCGATAGACGAGCTGGCGGCCCAGCTAAACATCGACCCTGTGGCGCTGCGGCTGCGCAACGAGCCGACGCTCGACGAGAGCCAGAACCTCCCGTTCTCGTCGCGCCACCTGACCGAGTGCCTGACGGTCGGGGCGGACCGCTTCGGATGGAGTCGCCGCGATCCCCGCGTGGGCTCCATGCGTAGGGATGGCTTGGTCCTCGGATGGGGAGTCGCCGCGGCCTCCTGGGGCGCTTTCAGTAACGACTGCGAGGCGGCGATGGAATTCCGGGTCGACGGCCGACTGCGGGTAACCTGCGGCACCGCGGAGATCGGGACCGGCGCCTACACCATGTTCGCCCAGGTCGCGTCGGAGGCAACCGGCGAGCCTCTCGATCGGATTGACGTCGTCCTGGGCGACAGCGGCTTGCCCAAGGGACCGGTGGCCGGCGGTTCGATGCTGACGGCCTCGCTCATCCCGGCTGTGATCGCGGCTGCGCGGGACGCGCAGCAAAAGCTGGTGGTTGTCGCGGCGTCGACGCCGGGCCTGTTCAAGGACGCCAAGGTGCCCGATCTGTCGTTCACTGCCGGATCCGTCCATCATAAGGACCAGCCCCCCGCGTCCGGAACGCCCTTCGACAAGGTCATCGCCGCCGCCAAGACCTCATCGGTGAGCGGTCAGGGCCGGTCCAAGGGCACCATGAGCGACATGATCGGCACGACCAAGCCGAGCTTCTCCTCACAAAGCTACGTGGCGCACTTCGTCGAGGTAACCTGGGAACCGGAGACCGCGCGGCTCAGGCTTAGCCGGATCGTGACGACCGTTGACGCGGGCCGCATCATCAACGAGCTGACCGGCCGCAATCAGATCGCGGGCGCGGTCGCCATGGGGATTGGCATGGCGCTGTTTGAGGAGCTCGTCCACGACCCCCGCTGCGGCGCGCCGATCAACAGCAACCTGGCGGACTATATTCTCACAACCCATGCGGATGCGCCGCCGCACGAGGTCGTCTTCATTCAGCATCCCGACCTGCACCTGAACGAACTGGGCGCCCGCGGCATCGGCGAAATCGGCCTGGCGGGGATCGCTGCGGCGATCACCTCCGCCATCCACCACGCCACCGGCGTGCGCGTGCGAGAGCTGCCTATCCGGGTCGAGGATCTGCTGCGATCGGAGATCGATTGAGAGGCTTGGAACCCGGGCTTCTGGAAGTGACGAGGGACGGCCGAGCGTTCGCTAAAGTTAAGCAGCCGCTCATTTGACACGGCGAGTGTCGGGGGCAAATTCGTAATGCCAGGTGGTAAATCTCCTGACAGGAACTGACAGGGTCAGTGGCTATGTTTCCTACTGAAGCCGCCAACGTTAAATCTCTTAATCGGCATCGCGGAGCCAACTCATGACAAATTCAAAATACGCTGCATTCGTGGCGCTCGACCCATTCTTCGACATCGTCATGCAGGGGCTGGCCGGTGCGGTCGATGGCGACCACTACTTCGATGCCATCGCCGACGAGGCGGTGTTCGAATATCGCTATGTTTTTCCTGGCTTTCCGTCGAAGATCGAGGGGCGTGACGCGCTGATGGCGCTCTACGCCGGCTACGGCGACAGCACCGTCCTGCACCGTGGGGATGCGCTCGTCGTGCACCGATCGCAGGACCCACGCGTCCTGATCATCGAATACGAGGTGCATGGGGAGAAAATCCGCACC
>DATMND010000076.1:0-20800 GCA_035569235.1 Acetobacteraceae bacterium
GTGGATGGTGGGCCCCCGGCCTTCGCCGGGGCATGCTTCGCCCGCCATGACGTGTGGGGCGTAAGTTGCCTTAACCCTCAAAGGGTAGGAATAGCATGAACGAACTTATGAAGATTCTTGGCCAGACCGGCCAGGCAATGACCTTCGACCAGATCAAGATCCAGATGGCGAGCCCGGAGCAGATCCGGAGCTGGTCGTACGGCGAGATCAAGAAGCCCGAGACGATCAACTACCGCACGTTCAAGCCGGAGCGCGACGGACTGTTCTGTGCGCGCATCTTTGGTCCGATCAAGGACTACGAATGCCTGTGCGGCAAGTACAAGCGGATGAAGTTCCGCGGCATCATCTGTGAGAAGTGCGGCGTCGAGGTCACGCTGGCCAAGGTGCGGCGCGAGCGCATGGGCCATATCGAGCTTGCCTCGCCGGTCGCGCACATCTGGTTCCTGAAGTCGCTGCCGAGCCGGATCGGCCTGATGGTCGATCTGACGCTGAAGGAGCTCGAGAAGATTCTCTACTTCGAGAGCTACGTGGTGCTGGAACCGGGTACCACCGACATGAAACTGCATCAGCTGCTGACCGAGGATCAGCTGATGGCCAAACAGGACGAGTTCGGCGACGATCAGTTCGAGGTCGGCATCGGTGCCGAAGCGATCAAGAAGGTGCTGCATAAGATCGTCCTCGACGAGGAGAAGGTGCGGCTGCGCGGCGAACTGAAGGAGACGACCTCCGAGGCGAAGCGCAAGAAGCTGGTGAAGCGGCTGAAGCTGATCGAGGCGTTCGCCGACAGCGGCGCGCGTCCGGACTGGATGATCCTCGACGTTGTGCCGGTGATCCCGCCCGAACTGCGCCCGCTGGTGCCGCTGGACGGCGGCCGTTTTGCCACGTCGGATCTCAACGATCTGTATCGCCGCGTTATCAACCGCAACAACCGGTTGAAGCGGCTGATCGAGCTGCGCGCGCCCGACATCATCGTGCGCAACGAAAAGCGCATGCTGCAGGAGAGCGTCGACGCGCTGTTTGACAACGGTCGTCGGGGACGTGCGATCACGGGCGCCAACAAGCGTCCGCTGAAGTCGCTGTCTGACATGCTGAAGGGCAAGCAGGGCCGCTTCCGGCAGAACCTGCTTGGCAAGCGCGTCGATTATTCGGGCAGGTCGGTCATCGTGGTCGGGCCGGAGCTGAAGCTGTATCAGTGCGGGCTGCCGAAGAAGATGGCGCTCGAACTGTTCAAGCCGTTCATCTACTCAAAGTTGGAAAAATACGGCCACGCCACCACCATCAAGGCGGCGAAGCGGATGGTGGAGAAGGAGCGTCCCGAGGTCTGGGACATCCTCGAGGAGGTGATCCGCGAGCATCCGGTGATGCTGAACCGTGCGCCGACATTGCACCGGCTCGGCATTCAGGCGTTCGAGCCGGTGCTGATCGAGGGCAAGGCGATCCAGCTGCATCCGCTGGTCTGCACGGCGTTCAACGCGGATTTCGACGGCGACCAGATGGCGGTGCACGTGCCGCTTTCGCTGGAGGCCCAGTTGGAAGCGCGCGTGCTGATGATGTCGACCAACAACATCCTCAGCCCGGCGAACGGCAAGCCGATCATCGTGCCGTCGCAGGACATCGTGCTCGGGCTTTACTACCTGTCGCTCGATACGCCGGAATTTCACGCGGTTGCCGATCAGGATGCGCCTGCGTTCGGCACGATCGGCGAGATCGAGTATGCACTGCAGGCCGGCGCGGCTGGCCTCCACGACAAGATAAAGGCGCGATGGGAAACGATCGACGCCGGCGGCAATCCGGTGCGCGAAGTGCTGGTGACGACGCCCGGGCGGATGATGATCGCGCAGATCCTGCCGAAGCATCCGAACGTGCCGTTCGAGCTGATCAACAAGCAGCTCACCAAGAAGCACATCTCCGACGTGATCGACATGGTGTATCGCCATTGCGGCCAGAAGGAGTGTGTGATCTTCGCCGATCGGCTGATGGGACTTGGTTTCGGCCAGGCAGCCAAGGCGGGCATCTCGTTCGGCAAGGATGACCTGATCATCCCGGTCGAGAAGGAAGAGATGATCCGCAAGACACAGGGCGAGGTGAAGGAGTTCGAACAGCAGTATCAGGACGGCCTGATCACTGCGGGCGAGCGCTACAACAAGGTGGTGGACGTCTGGTCGCGCTGCACCGATGAAGTGGCCGGCGCGATGATGAAGGAGATCTCCAAGCAGGAGATCGGCGTGCAGACCAACTCGGTCTGGATGATGAGCCATTCCGGTGCGCGCGGCTCGCCGGCGCAGATGCGCCAGCTTGCCGGCATGCGCGGTCTGATGGCCAAGCCCTCCGGCGAGATCATCGAACAGCCGATCATCGCCAACTTCAAGGAAGGTCTTTCCGTCCTTGAGTACTTCAACTCCACCCACGGTGCGCGCAAGGGCCTGGCAGATACCGCGCTGAAGACTGCGAACTCCGGCTATCTGACCCGCCGCCTGGTCGATGTGGCGCAGGACTGCATTATCGTTGAGGAGGATTGCGGCACCGATCGCGGTCTGACGGTGCGTGCGGTGATGGATGGCGGCGAGGTGGTCTCCGGTCTTGCGGAGCGCATTCTTGGCCGGACGTCCGCGGAGGATGTGCTCGACCCCGTTTCCAACGAGGTGATCGTGCCGAACAACACGCTCATCGAGGAGGACGCCGCGGACCAGATCGAGCGGTCCGGTGTCGAGGCGGTGAAGATCCGCTCGGTGCTGACCTGCGAGTCACGTGTCGGTGTCTGCGGCCATTGCTATGGGCGTGATCTCGCGCGCGGCACGCCGGTGAACATCGGCGAGGCGGTTGGTGTGATCGCTGCGCAGTCGATCGGCGAACCCGGCACGCAGCTTACGATGCGGACCTTCCACATCGGCGGCGCAGCGCAGCGTGGCGCGGAGCAGTCGAGCGTGGAGGCGAGCCACGAAGGCACGGTGACGGTGCGTAACCGCAACGTGGTGATGAACAGCCAGGGCGTTCCGGTGGTGATGTCGCGCAACTGCGAGATCGTGCTGGTGGACGACAAGAACCGCGAGCGCGCGAGGTTCCGCGTGCCTTACGGTGCGCGGCTGCTGGTCGACGAAGACCAGCAGGTGGCGCGTGGGCAGAAGTTAGCGGAATGGGATCCGTACACCCTGCCGATCATCACGGAGCGCGCCGGCCAGGTCGAATATATCGATCTGATCGAGGGCATCACGCTGGTCGAGCGGATGGATGAGGTCACCGGGCTCACGTCCACGGTGGTGGTGGACTACAAACAGGCCGCCAAAGGCGTGGACCTGCGGCCTCGGCTGCAGCTGAAGGACGAGAACGGCGAGGTGCTGCGGCTGCCGAACAACACCGACGCTCGCTACTTCCTGGCGCCCGATTCGATCCTGTCGGTCGACAATGGCGCGCAGGTGGCGGCGGGCGATGTGCTCGCTCGCATCCCGCGCGAAGGCAGCAAGACGCGCGACATCACCGGCGGTCTGCCGCGTGTGGCGGAGTTGTTCGAGGCGCGCCGGCCGAAGGATCACGCGGGCATCGCCGAGACTGATGGGCGGGTGGAGTTCGGCAAGGACTACAAGAACAAGCGCCGCGTCATCGTGAAGAACGACGAGACGACCGAGGAGACCGAGTACCTGATCCCCAAGGGCAAGCACGTCTCGGTGCAGGAGGGCGACTTCGTACGCCGGGGCGATCCGCTGGTGGATGGCCCGCGCGTGCCGCACGACATCCTGAAGGTGCTCGGCGTCGAGGCCTTGTCGGACTACCTGGTGAACGAGATCCAGGAGGTCTATCGGCTGCAGGGCGTGAAGATCAACGACAAGCACATCGAGGTGATCGTTCGCCAGATGCTGCAGAAGGTTGAAATCCTCGACCCGGGCGACACGACGTTCCTGGCCGGCGAGCAGACCGACCGCACCGAGTTCGATGCAGTCAACGCAAGGCTGGGCAAGGACGATCGGCCGGCGCAGGCGATGCCGGTGCTGCAGGGCATCACCAAGGCGTCGCTGCAGACCAACAGCTTCATCTCGGCGGCCTCGTTCCAGGAGACGACGCGGGTGCTGACCGAGGCGGCGACGGCCGGCAAGGTGGACTACCTGACCGGGCTGAAGGAGAACGTGATCGTCGGGCGGCTGATCCCGGCGGGCACAGGCTCGGTGATGAACCGGCTGCGCGCTATCGCTGCCGGGCGCGACCAGCGGGCGCTCAACGTGGGCCCTGCTGCTCCGCGGATCACCGAGGAGGTGAAGGCGGCGGAGTAGGCCGGGTTTAGCTTCCGGATTCGGCTGCAAGGGCCGGCGGCGCTCAGGCGTTGCCGGCCCTGTTCGTTGCCGTTAGGAGCACAACTGTCCGGTCAATCCGCGAGCCCGATCACCAGTGCCATTTTGCGATCGAGCGTGCGCATCGCAGCCTTGTCCAACACCCCGATGGATGGGCCGCAATTGCTCCGTCGAACCGCGAAGATCTTGTCCACCATGATCTGGGAGGGCGCCCGTAGCCCGGTTGAGGGCGACGCTTCGATTGGCTGCCGGCGGAACGTGGCATCATCGAGCAGCGTCGAGGTGATCAGGCACACCAGCGTACTGTCCGTCGGGGGAAGCCGGTCGGACTCGATGACTATCGCGGGACGCCGTTTGCCGAAATCTCCCTGCAAGGCCACCGTTAGGATATCGCCACGTCTCATCCGATCGCGTCGACGTCTCGTATCGCGGCTTCGATGAAATCGAGTGCCTCCTGCTCATCAGGCGCTCCCCGCAACTGATCCGCCTCGCGGCGGGCCTTCGCCATGAACTCCGGACTATCGGGGTCAGGCACCCAAATGCGTACAAGCTTCATGCCCGTGGCCTTCTGTCTGGTACGGAAGCGCTTGAATTTGTCCAAGCCATCATCTCGAGCGGAGCGCGGCATTTGCAGGCTCAATGGTTGCGCGCTACTTATATCGGAGGCTGATCTGCAAAACAACTGAATCCGGCGGAGCCAGTGCCTGCCCGCTGGCCGCGAACTTGACCCTCCCCACGCGCGACCCTACACGCGCCGCATGAGCGAAATCCGAGAAATGACTCCTGACGATGCCGGATCAGCCACCGAGCGGGCGCGAGTTCTGGCGCAGGCGCTGCCGTTCCTGCGTCGCTACGCCGGCGCCACCATCGTGGTGAAGTACGGTGGCCATGCCATGGGCGAGGATGACCTCGCGGTCCAGTTCGGCAGCGACATCGCTCTCCTGAAGCAGGTGGGCGTGAATCCTGTCGTCGTGCATGGTGGCGGCCCACAGATCAACGCCATGCTCAAGCGGCTCGCGATCCAGTCCACCTTCATCGACGGGCTGCGCGTTACCGATGCGGCCATGGTGGAAGTGGTTGAGATGGTGCTCGCGGGCTCTGTCAACAAACACGTCGCCAGCCTGATCACGCGGGCGGGTGCGCTCGCCGTCGGCGTCAGCGGCAAGGACGGCGGCATGATCCGTGCGCGCAAGCTCACGCGGACGAAGAAGGACCCGGACAGTCATATCGAGCGCGTGCTCGATCTCGGCTTCGTCGGCGAACCGGAGCACCTTGATGTGCGCGTGATCCACGCGTTGACCGGTGCTGGCCTAGTGCCCGTGATCGCCCCGGTGGGCGTTGGCGCGGATGGCCAGACCTACAACATCAATGCCGACACCGTGGCGGGCGCCGTGGCGGGCGCGCTTGGTGCGACCCGCCTGCTCATGCTGACCGACGTGGCGGGCGTGCTGGACAGCGACAAGCGGCTGATCCCGGAGATGAGCATAGCCGAGGCCGAGGCAGGCATAGACAGCGGCATGATCTCCGGCGGCATGATCCCCAAAGTCGAGAACTGCATCGACGCCGTTCGGCGCGGGGCGCGGGGTGCGGTGATCCTCGATGGCCGCGTGCCGCATGCCTGTCTGCTGGAGCTGTTCACCGAAGCGGGGCCAGGCACGATCATCAAGCCGTAGCGCACATTTGGGAACGCGCCGGAGTGATACCCATCACATTTCAACGCCCCATCCGGTCCAGGAACTCAAGCTGCCAGCGCATCTCCTCGACCGCCAACGGGAAGTTACCGCCTAATCCGCCGGTCAGGATGGCATCGGGTGCGAGGCGTGCCAGCAGAGTTTGCAATGCGACAGCCGAACGCATGGTGAAGCCCGCCTTCCAGACCAGGCTCACCAGCCCCTTCGCGCTGCGCAGCGATGCGGCACGCTCCACCACGGACACCGAGATGCCCGCCGCCACGGCGAGCAAAGCGGCGGCATACCGGCCCTCCCCGCGCTGAGCCGCACCCAGCACAGCCTCCTCAGTCAGTTGACCGCGTCCGGCCAAGGTACGCGCTTCGGCCAGCGCCTGCTCACTTGTTGGCTCCGGCGGGGCCGATGGTTCCTTGGCGCCGGATTGTAACCGGGCGACGAGCCGTTGGCGGATTTCCTCGGCGAGCGCCGGAGCGAGGTCGGCACGCGTGGCCAGTATCTCGAGCAGATGCATCGCCACGATCTCCGACAGAATGCGCGCGGCGCGCAGAGGCAGCGATGGGCGCTGCACCAGAGGCTCGTGCCAATCGGGATGGTCGACCGACCGCGCGACCAAGGCATCCAGGGTCGCTTCGCGAATCTGTGCCGATGGATTGGACAGCAAGGCGTGGATTTCCGTGTTGCCGGCGGATGCAGCAATCGCATCCGACACGGTCTCATCCAGACGCGACCGGCGGGCGACCGCGAGTGCGATACCGGGTGCGGGCGCTCGCGCCAGCAGCGCCAGCAGATCATCGGTGTTGAGCAGCGGCGAAAGACGGATGACCGGTTCGCTCACCGATATGGCCGTGTCGTTGGCAAGGCGCAGGATCAGTGCCCGCGGCGCGGTTGGCATATCCTTCACGACGTCGGCAATGGTGGCCCGTACCCGAATGGCTTCGTCAGCGACCAGTACTGTGAGTGTTTCCCAGGTCTCGCGACGCAACTGGGCCTGATCCGACGCCGACAGGCTGGGCGCGAGCACTGCAAGCTTGCGTGCCAGCAGAATCCGCACACGCTCGTCGGGATCACCCGCCAGCGTCTCATTTGCCTGCGAAGGTGCCGCGGGGTTGAGCGCCAACACCGCGCGCACATTAACTGACGAATCCCCCGCCAGATTGCGCAGTACGTCGGGCTCGGTGGCCGTGCTGGCGCCCAACCGAACCCGCGTGGCCTCGCTCGAAGAGACCGGCCTGCCAGGCATCAGTTCCAGGTCGTCGCCGCCTGACCTGCTGCCCCAGGGTGCGTCGCTCATATCGCCTCCTCGGCCGGGGCGACCCGCCAATGCCCGCGACCGGTCCGCTTGACCTCGTACATTGCCCGATCGGCACGGCGCATCAGCCCTTCGACCGGTTCGTCGCTGCCGCTGGCTCTTGAGGCAATGCCGATCGAAACGGTCGGCGTCGGTTCCTCGGTCCCGGCGATTTCGCATAACTCGCGGGGCGCATCCTGGCAGAGGCGCTCCGCACGCTCTGCCGCCGTCATGTGATCCGCACCATCCATCCAGAGCGCGAATTCATCGCCTCCCAGACGGGCCACGAGATCACTCGGGCGCAGTGTGTTGCGCAGAATATTAGCCGTGCGCTGCAGGACCTGATCGCCCACCTCGTGGCCAAGGCGGTCGTTCACGGATTTGAAGTGGTCGAGATCGACGAACATCAGCGTTCCAGGCTGGTCGTCGCGGTCAAGACGGTCGATGCGTCGCGCCATTTCTTCCCGAAAAGCTCGGCGGTTCAGCAGCCCAGTTAGGGGATCAGTCCGTGCCTGGCGCACCATTTCCTGCTGGATGGCCTCGTGCTCGAGAACCATGCGGATCAGACTGGCGGCTGAACTGACCAACAGCTTGTCCTCATGGTCCCAGCCGCGTGACCCCGGCAACCGCCACAGTGCCAGCCCGGCGTGCGCGCCGAAGCGCGTATGGCAGACAGCGACCAGGACCGGCCTGCCGTCATCGCCCGTGGCGTCTGTCGGCCCGTTTGCCTCCGCAAGCAGCGAGGTCGCCTTGGGCAACACTTCTTCCGTTGCCCCACCGGCCCGGTGCACCAGGGCTGTGCCATCCGGGCCATTCAGGTCGATCACGGCGGCGCCCTCCGCACCAAGGGCGTTCATCAACGTATCGAGCGCCGCCTGCATCATGCGCGGAGCCAGAACCTCCTGGCTCATGCGCCACAGAATGTGGTCGAGCACCTCGCCGCGGCGCAGTGCCGTGGCCACGCGGCCCTGATATTCGTCGTATTCGGTCCAGTCCACGCCGACGCCGCGGACGCCGACGATGCGCGACTCACTGTCGAACAGAGGGGCGGCCGAGAAGGCGAACAGTGCGGCGCTGCCGTCAGCACGATTGAGCCAGACCCGCTTGCGGCGCACCGGCGCGGTGACACGGAACGGGTTGAAGCCAGTACCGCCGACCCCGCCAACGAGCAGCAGTTCCGCCGGCTGGCCCATCAGTGTAGCAGTCGACCATCCGAGCGAAGGTTCAGGGATGACGAAAACGAAGCGGCCCCACTCGTCGGTTTCGTAGGCGAGATCGGCTCCCATGGTCACCAGATCGCGCCAACGCTGTCGGCTGTCGAGCAAGGCGCTGCGCAAGGTTGCCTCGGTTCGGACCGGGGGGCGCGAGGTGTCTGCGATGGCATCGTTCATGGCGCGTTTGTCTTCTCGCCGGAGCACGCATTTTGACATCATCGGTGCTAACAAACCGTTGCCGTCCCGCGCGTTGACAGGCCCACGGCGGCTGCGCATGGTCCGGTCGATGTCTGCCTGCCCGCTCGAGAGCATCACGAAGGACGTCGCCGTATGAAACAGCACGCGCTCCAGCAGCCGATCGATGATCTCTGGGAACAACGGGACTTGCTCTCGTCCACTACCGGCGGTGCGGCTCAACAGGCCGTCGAGGCAGCGCTTGACGCGCTGGATCAGGGCGTGGTGCGCGTCGCTGAGCCGACGCCGGGTGGCTGGCGGGTCAACCAGTGGCTCAAGAAGGCTGTGCTGCTGTCGTTCCGGCTCACTGATTCCGCGCCGATGGAAGGGGCGGGCGGCGCACCGGTGTTCGACAAGGTCCCGCTGAAGTTTGTCGGTTGGGGCGAGAACCGTTTCCGCGATGCAGGCTTCCGCGTCGTCCCTGGGGCAGTGGTGCGCCGCTCCGCTTATATCGCGCCCGGCGCGGTGCTGATGCCGAGCTTCGTCAATGTCGGCGCCTATGTCGGGCGCAACACAATGGTGGATACGTGGGCGACGGTTGGCAGCTGTGCGCAGATCGGCGCAAATTGCCATCTGTCCGGCGGTGTTGGCATTGGCGGCGTGCTGGAGCCGCTGCAGGCCAATCCGGTGATCATCGAGGACGACTGCTTCGTCGGCGCGCGCTCCGAGGTGGCCGAGGGCGTGGTGGTCGAGCGCGGCAGCGTGCTGTCGATGGGGGTGTTCATCGGCGCGTCGACCAAGGTCGTCGATCGCGCCACCGGCGAGGTCCATGTCGGGCGCGTGCCGGCCTATTCGGTGGTGGTGCCTGGCTCGCTGCCCGGGCGTCCGTTGCCGGACGGCTCGCCGGGTCCCTCGCTTTACTGCGCGGTCATCGTGAAGACAGTGGACGAGCAGACCCGGGCGAAGACCTCGATCAACGAGTTGCTGCGCGATTGATGGCCGGGTCGGGCCCGGCCATGACGGGGTGGGAGGATCCGCTGCCGCTGGCACAGGCGCTGATCCGCCGCGCCTCGGTGACACCCGCCGATGCCGGTGCGCAGGACGTGCTGAGCGATGCACTAAGGCAGTTGGGGTTCGCGGTGACCCCGTTGCGCTTTGGCGAGATCGACAACCTGTTCGCCCGCATTGGAACCGGTGCGCCGCATATCTGCTTCGCCGGGCATACCGACGTGGTGCCGGTCGGCGCAGCGCAATGGCAGACCGATCCGTTCGGCGCCGAGGTGCGCAACGGCGTGCTGTACGGCCGCGGTGCCTGCGACATGAAAGGCGGCATCGCAGCGTTCGTCGCCGCCGCCGCGCAGCACCTTGCCGCCGGCGCCCCGAATGGCTCGATCAGCCTGCTGATCACCGGCGACGAAGAAGGTCCGGCGGTCGATGGCACGGTGCGCGTCCTGGAGTGGATGGCCGCCAACCACCAGATCCCCGACTTCTGCATCGTCGGCGAGCCGACCTGCCCGGTGAAGCTCGGCGACATGGTGAAGATCGGCCGGCGCGGCAGCCTGAACGCGAAGATCACCATGCACGGCACTCAGGGGCACGTGGCCTATCCGCATCGCGCCGACAACCCCGTGCACCGCATGATACGCGCCGCCGCGGCGCTGACCGCCGCGCCGCT
Source organism: Acetobacteraceae bacterium (assembly GCA_035569235.1). Classification (GTDB taxonomy): domain Bacteria; phylum Pseudomonadota; class Alphaproteobacteria; order Acetobacterales; family Acetobacteraceae; genus JAMXLO01. The sequence continues at coordinate 10,320 of DATMND010000076.1, forward strand.
CGATGCCGGCAATGACTGGTTCGAGCCGTCCAGCCTGCAGTTCACCAGCCTCGATGTCGGCAATACCGTGACCAACGTGATCCCCGCCAACGCCAGCGCGATGCTGAACATCCGGTTCAACAGCGACCACACCGGCGCCGCGCTGTCGGCCTGGCTGCGCGCCGTGCTGGCCCAGCACGCCGAGCGCTTCGATCTGGACGTCTCGATCAGCGGCGAATCGTTCCTGACCGAGCCCGGCGCACTGGTGAACACACTGCGCCGGGCAATCATCGATGCATCCGGCGTGGAGCCGAAGCTCGACACCGGCGGTGGCACTTCGGACGCACGCTTCATCGCGCGCTATTGCCCGGTGGCGGAGTTTGGCCTGGTCGGAGCCACCATGCACCACGCGGACGAGCGCGTGCCGGTCGCCGAACTGCGCGACCTTGCGCGCATCTATCGCGCCATCCTGGCTGCGTTCCTGGCATGAGCGGTCGGGCACGTGGGCCTACTGGCAGCATCGTGGTCGGCGTGATGCGTCTTGCACGCGGACGGGCCGACGGGTTCAGCCAGTTCGGCGCGACACGCGATTCGTTCCTGGCGAGTCTTGCGCCTCTCATGGCGTTTCCACTGGTGGGCGGCGTCTTGATGTTGATGGGCGGTGGCGGCATCGGTGCATTATCGGATCTACTGGCGACATTGTGCGCCCTGGTCGCACCGCCCGTGCTGTCGTTCGAGATAGCCCGGCTGTGGCACCGGGAGGCGGCCTGGCTTCGCTTCGCCACCGCCTTCAACTGGTGCCAGTGGGCGATCCCGGTGCTCGGCAGCATACTGCTACTGGCTCTTGGCATGCTGGTGGCGGCGGGCCTGCCTCGCAATGCCGCACGCGGCCTGGCGCTGCTGGGGCTGGTTGGTTACGGGCTATGGCTGCATTGGTTCCTAGCCCGCCATGGGCTCGGACTTTCACGCGCTCGCGCCGCGATTCTGGTTTTCGGGATCAATGTAGCCACCGTGCTCATCGTGTTGGTGCCTCGCCTTCTCGCGCTGGCGATCGGCGACGCGGCATTTGGCGGCAAATGAGCATCGCAACTGCCGTGTCGTCCGGAGTGCATGCGGCGCTGCTGCTGGCCCGCGGCCGGGCGGAGGGCCTGCGCTATGTCGAGGAGGACATGGCGGGTGCCGCACGCAGCTTCTGGGCCGCGGCGGTCTGCATTCCGGCCTTCGTGTGCCTTCGCTTGCTGGCCTGGACGGGGGCTCTGCCGCCGCATCCGGCGCATGTCTTCGCACTGGACCTGCTGACCTACCTGATCGGCTGGTGCGGCTTCGCGGTGCTGTCATACCGGCTTGTCGGGGCGATGGGACTGGCGGAGCGCTGGCCGCGTTTCATTGCGCTGTGGAACTGGTGCAACGTCGTTCAATACCTGCTGCTTGTCGTATTCAGCATTCCCGGCCTGCTGGGCGCGCCTGCGCTGCTCGATCAGGTGGCGCAACTCGTCGCCCTCGGATGGGCGCTTTGGCTGGAGTGGTTTGCATTCCGGTTGACGCTGGGGATCGGGATTGTCTCCGCGGCGGGACTGGTCGCGCTCGATGTGGCGATTGGCGTGTTGCTGGCGGCGATCAGTCTGCCTTTTGGTTCGGGGTAGCGAACGGGTCCGTCGGATAGCATACGCCGGTCAGGCAAAGCCCTTCCGCAGGCGCCGTGGGGCCGGCGGCGGCGCGGTCGTGCGCGCCAAGGGCGGCGGCTACGCGTTCGATCGGCCAGCTTCCATCGCCGACCAGCTTCAGCGTCCCCACCATGTTGCGCACCTGATGGTGCAGGAAGCTGCGAGCTTCGGCGAAGATCTCGACCATCGCCCCGTCGCGCCGAACCTCCAGCCGGTCCAGCGTTCGCAGCGGGCTCTTTGCCTGGCACGCGGCCGCCCGGAACGACGTGAAATCGTGCCGCCCGAGCAGGCTTTGCGCCGCGTCGTGCATCGCTTCGGCGTCCAGTTCAGCGGCAACATGCCAGACGCAGCCGGCGAGCAGGGCAGGGCGGACGCGGCGGTTCAGGATGCGATAGCGATAGGAGCGGCGGGTCGCTGAGAATCGGGCGCTCCAGCCTTCTGGGGCGGGTGCGGCGCACAGCACCACCACTGGGTGCGGCTTCATGTGGAAGTTCAGGGCGTCGCGGACCTTCGGCGCCGGAATCGTGGCGGGCAGATTGATCTGCGCGACCTGTCCCTCTGCGTGGACGCCAGAGTCGGTGCGGCCGGCGACGGTGCTGATTACGGGATTGCCGTGGTTCAGCATGGCCGCGGCGGTCTCCAGAACCTCCTGCACCGAGAGGCCGGTGCCCTGGCGCTGCCAGCCCACGAAAGGTGTGCCGTCGTATTCCAGCAGGAGAGCCCAACGGGTCACCGCCGCTCATCGTCAGGATCGCGCCGGATACGCGAGCTACCCTCCCCCTCCCCTTGCGGGAGGGGGCTGGGGGGAGGGGTACGACCGCATGAGATCAGCGCATCCAATGCGGGGACGCCCCCTCCCCCCAACCCCCTCCCGCAAGGGGAGGGGGAGGATTTTGCTGTATTTTGCCTCATACCGCGGCTGATCCTGACGCCGTTCGGACATGTCCGGCCATGATGGTACCTGGCGGCACTGAATGGCCGCGCAAGAACGCATCCGCCGCCATCGCCGGCCGGCCGGCCAACTGCACCCGGGTCAGCTGCACTGCGCCTTTGCCGCAGGCAATCGTCAGCCGGTCGTCCAGGACTGTCCCCGGTACGCCCGACCCGCAAACCACGGCCGCCGCCAGCACCTTCAGCGTGACGCCACGCAGGATGGTGAATGTGCCGGGCCAGGGGTCGAACGCCCGCACCTGCCGCTCGATCGCGACAGCATCGCGCGTCCAGTCGATCCGGCCAGCGTCACGCGTCAGCTTCGGCGCGTAGGTCACGCCGTCCGCAGGCTGCGGCACCGATGGCGGATCCTCGACCAGGGCGCGCAGCATCAGCCGTGCGCCGATAACGGCGAGCACATCGTGCAGGTCGGCGGCGGTGGTCGTGCCGGCGATCGACACCGCCTCGCGCAGCAGCATAGGTCCGGTGTCCAGCCCCGCGTCCATCTGCATGATCGTCACGCCGGTCTCTGCATCGCCGGCCAGGACCGCAGCCTGGATCGGCGCCGCGCCACGCCAGCGCGGCAGCAGGCTAGCGTGGATGTTCAGACAACCCCGCCGCGGCGCGTCGAGCATCGGCCGCGGCAGGATGAGCCCGTATGCCGCTACAACCGAGGCGTCCAGCCGCAACGCAGCGAACGCCTGCTGCGCCGCCGGGTCGGCCCGCAGGCGCGTCGGCGTGCGCACGTCCAGTCCAAGCCGTTCGGCTGCGATCTGCACCGGACAGGGCCGCAGCGCATAGCCGCGTCCGGCCGGTTTTGGCGGCTGGCAGTACACCGCCGCGATCTCGTGCCCCGCCCCGTGCAGCCCGAGCAACGCCGGCACGGCAAAGTCCGGACTGCCCATGAAGGCAAGGCGCATGACCCTACATCGCCTCGGAGCGCTTCTGGCGAAGCTCCTTGGCCAGACGGCGCAGGATCATGTTCCGCTTCAGCGCCGACAGGTGATCGATGAACAGCACGCCGTCCAGGTGGTCGATCTCGTGCTGCACGCAGGCCGCCAGCAATCCCTCTGCCTCGATCTGACGCTTCGCCCCATCGGCGTCCGTATATCGCACAGTCACCTGCGCCGGACGGGTCACGTCGGCGTACTGGCCGGGGAGCGACAGACAGCCCTCCTCCCGCGTCGCCAGCTTTTCGCTGCGCGCCACGACCTCCGGGTTGATCAGCGTGATCGGCGCAGGCTTGTCTTCCAACATCAGGTCCACGATCGTAAGTCTTAATCCCACGCCGACCTGCGGCGCCGCCAGCCCGATGCCGGGGGCGCGGTACATGGTCGCATACATCCGTGGCAGCAACGCATGCACGCGCGGCATGTCGTCCGCCGTCACCGGCCTGGCCCGCGCCTTCAGCATCGGGTCGGGCGCAATCAGGATCGGCAGCGTCTCGATAGTCTTGGCCATCATGTCGGCCATGTAGCGGTCCCATCGGTCCCGATCAACGGCGCGCCGGGACTGGGTCGCCGTCGTCTCGATCGGGGCGCCCCTTGCAACCCGACCTTCGTGCGCCAAAATGCTTGTCTGTCGGAATGCCGTAACGGGTTCTGACAACGCTTCGCTCTAAGGAGGGGGCCATGACCGCACGGATGTTCACGTCGCCGTTGTTTCTGGGCTTCGACCATCTCGAGCAAATGCTCGAGCGGGCGTCCAAGGCCTCGTCCGACGGCTACCCGCCCTACAACATCGAGCAGACCGGGCCCACCGGGCTCCGGATCACGCTCGCGGTTGCCGGCTTTACCATGGATGACCTGCAGATAACGCAGGAAGACAATCAGTTGGTAATCCGGGGCAGGCAGACTGACGACAGTCAGGATCGTGTCTTCCTGCATCGTGGGATCGCGGCACGGCAGTTCCAGCGTGCCTTCGTGCTCGCCGAGGGGATCGACGTCAAAGGTGCGTGGCTCGAGAGCGGGCTGCTGCACATCGATCTCGCCCGGCCGCAGCCCGAGCCGCGGGTGAAGACGATCCAGATCAACCGCGCGAACCCGGTGGCGGGCGGCAATGCCAGCGGCAGGATGCGGGTGGTCGAGAACAAGTCGGAGCAGGGCTGAACCCGGTCCGACAAGAGAGAGAGAGCCACGGCGCCGCAATACGCGGGCCGAACCAGCAAAAGGCACCGGCGCTGCACCGACAGGCCGTCGCCATCAAGGAGAGCGACTATGAACACCAACACGAGCAACGGACCAGAAGATCAGGTCCCCGCCGCCGTCATCATGGACATCCGCCATATTTCAACCGAACAGCTTGCGCAGCTTGGCATGCAGCAGATCGCCTATGTGAAGCCCGTGGTGCTGAATGGTGAGCAAGGCTTCGCCATCCATGCGGCCGATGGCACGCCAATGGCCGTGGCGGGCAACCGTGAAGTTGCGATAGCCGCGGTCATGCAGCACGAGATGGTGCCGGTGCAGGTCCACTGACCGCGCTGGTTCGGCGTCTCGGCGATACTGTCGCCGCGACGCCGGGCCGCTAGGCGCTGCTACCGCTCGAATTCCTCCAGTTCGCCCTTCCACCGGATCGCGCTTGATGCGGGCGGCAATGCGCGGTCTGATCCGCCCAATGCCAAGCGAACCTGGAGGGGCGGACTTTCATGCTCGGACTGATGCAGCAGCGTCCGCTGCTGATTTCGTCGCTGCTCGACTATGCCGAGCGCTACCATGCGGGAACCGAGATCGTGTCCCGCTCGGTCGAGGGACCGATCCACCGCAGTAATTGGGGCACGATCGCCGCGCGTGCCAAGCGGATGGCGAACGCGTTGCGCCGGCTGGGCGTGACGCAGGGTGAGCGGATCGCCACCCTCGCCTGGAATCACAATCGCCACCTGGAAATCTATTTTGGCGTCACCTGCAGTGGCGCCGTGCTGCACACCGTCAATCCCCGGTTGTTCGCCGATCAGGTGCGCTTCATCATCGGCGACGCCGAAGCGAGCTACGTGTGTTTCGACCTGACCTTCGCCGGTCTGGTTGAACAACTGGCACCGCATCTGCCCAGCGTGCGCGGCTATGTCGCGTTGTGCGAGCATGAGGCGCTTCCCTCACTCGATGTGTCGAACCTGCTTTGCTACGAGGATCTGCTTGCAGCCGAAGGCGACGGCTATGTGTGGCCGCAATTTGACGAGAATACCGCCTCCGCGCTTTGCTACACGTCAGGCACCACCGGCAATCCGAAAGGCGTGTTGCAGAGCCATCGCTCGGCGGTGCTGCACAGCCTCGGGCTGATGGCGGCCGACACGATGGCGGTGTCGACGCGGGATACGCTGCTGCTCTGCGCTCCGTTGTTCCACGTGAATTGCTGGGGCATTCCGTTCGCCGCGGCCGGTACCGGCGCGAAGCTCGTGCTTCCTGGCATGAAGCTGGACGGCGCCAGCCTGTTCGAGCTGATCCGCGACGAAGGTGTCACCTTCGCCGGAGCGGTCCCGACGGTGTGGCTGAACCTGTTTGCCTGGATGGAGCAGAACCTCGATACGCTCGACCATCGCGATCTGCGGCTCAAACGTGTGCTGTCGGGCGGCAGTGCGGTACCGCGCGTGGTGATCGAGAAGGCGCACGCGTATTTCGGCGCCACCATGCTGCATGCCTGGGGCATGACGGAGATGAGCCCGCTGGGCACCTGCGGCAGCCTGTTGCCGCGCCATGTCGGACTCGATCTGGAACAGCGGATGAATGTGCATCTAAAGCAGGGCCGGACGATCTATGGCGCGGAGGTCCGCATCGTCGATGATGAGGGCCGGGAGTTGCCGCGCGACGGGCAATCGGTAGGCGAGATCCAGGTGCGCGGGCCGTGGGTTTTGTCAGGCTATTTCAAGGGCGCCGGCGGCAAGGTGGTGGACGATGACGGCTGGTTCCGAACCGGCGATGTCGCGCACATGGACGCGGACGGATTTATCACCATCACCGACCGTGCGAAGGACGTGATCAAGTCGGGTGGCGAGTGGATCAGCTCGATCGAGATCGAGAACCTGGCGGTTGGCCACCCCGGAGTGCTCGAGGCCGCGGTGATTGCCACGCGTCATCCGCGCTGGCAGGAGCGGCCGCTGCTGGTGGTGCATCGCAAGCAGGATGCTTCGGTGACCAAGGACGAAATATTGCAGTTTCTGTCAGACAAGATCGCGAAGTGGTGGCTGCCGAACGATGTGGTGTTCGTCGATGAGTTGCCGCATACGGCGACCGGCAAGGTGCTGAAGACGCGCCTGCGGGAACAATACGGCGACTGGCTGGAGCGTCGGTGAATGAACTCCGTACGTCATCCCCGCGCAAGCGGGGACCCAAGCACGCCAACACTGTGTTTGCACTCTGGATTCCCGCCTCCGCGGGAATGACGACTATTTGCGTTCGCCGACCGGAATCCGTTCGGGAATGATGCCCTCTGGCAGGACCCGGAGAATGACCAGCAGCAGTCCGCTGACCAGCAGTTCGCGAAAGGCGGCAATCTGCGCCGGCGCCAAAAACGGCAGGAACGGTGCGATGAAGCGCGTGCCCTCCAGCAACACTACGATCAACACGGCGCCAAGTATCGCGCCTGCGTTGTTGCCGACCCCGCCGGCGACAAGTGCAAGGATGATGTTCAACGTCAGCAGCGGCGCGAAGATGTCTGGTGCGATGTATGACGTTTCGTGTGCATAGAGCGCGCCCGCCAATCCAAGCACGGCGGCACCAATGGCGAATGCCTTCACCTTGAATGCCAGCACATGCTTGCCCGCCACCGCGGCGACATCCTCATCGTCACGGATCGCCCGCAGCACGCGGCCGAACGGCGAGTGGCAAAGGCGTTGCAGCACCGCGAAGGTCGCAATCAGCACCGCAATGACGATGGCGAGGAACAGCAGATTGAACTGCTGCGGCGTGAGCGTCCCGCGCCATGGCCCCGGGATGCCGGCAATGCCATCAGAACCGTTCGTCAGCCAGACCTCGTTGGCGGCGGCGATGCGCACGGATTCCGAAAAGCCGAGTGTGACGATGGCAAGATAGTCGGCTCGCAGCCGCGCGGTGAGCAGCGCGACACCCGCGCCGGTGACCGCGGCGGCCATCGCGCCGGCAGCGACGCCGAGCGGAATGGCGAAGCCGGCCTTGGTGAGAAGTGCAGTCGCATAACCACCGACGGCGAAGAACCCGGCAAGCCCGAGATTGATCATCCCCGCCATGCCCCAGGTCAGGTTCGCCCCCAGCGCCAGCAGCGAATAGATGCCGGCGCTGATCGCCATTGCGGTGAGATAGGCGGTCATCAGACGATGGCGTCCGCCAGTGCCGACATGCTTGGGACCAGCAGGTCCGGCTGGTGCGGCGTGGCGCCGAACGGACGCTGGCGGCGATCGATGAACGCCGTGCGCATGCCGGCCGCCTTCGCGCCGATGCAGTCGAACGCGTGGTTGGCGATGAACAGCACCTGATCCATGCGGACGCCGACGATCTCGGCTGCCTTCGTGTAGGTCGCGACATGCGGTTTGAATGCGTTGGCGGCAGCCACCGAGATAACCTGCTCGAATGCGATGCCGTGGTATTGTTTGGCGTCTTCCAACATGTCCGGGTCGCCATTCGACAGCACCACCAGCCGGTAGCGCGTGCGCAGCCGGTCCAACGCAGCTGATACCTCGGGGAACGGCCGCAGCCGCACAATGTGGTCCACCAGCGCGCGCACCTCGTCCATCGTGTAGCGAATGCCGGCGCGGTCCATTACGTAGGCGACGGAGCTTTCGCCGATCTCCCGGTAGGGCGTGTGCTGCCTGTGCAGCAGCGCGTCGATCATCGAGTTTTCAAAATGCGTCCGCCGCCACCAGGTGACGAACGAGTTGGGGTTGCCCTGCCAACCCTTCGCACGCAGGAACGGCGTTGCAGCTTCGACCAGTCCGGTCTGCATGTCGACGATGGTGCCGTACTGATCGAACATGCAGACCTTGACTGTGGATTTGATGCCCTGCGCATCTGTCATGCCGTGCTCCATGTCAAAATGCCCGCGCGCCAAGTATCCCACGCGGGCGAAAACTGAGTACCAGCAGGATGGCGAGGAACCCGACCACCGTGCGGTAGTCGGGTGGCAACGCCAGCTGCGAAAGCTCTTCCGCGATGCCGACAGTCAGTGCGCCGACCACCGCGCCGGGAATGCTGCCCAGCCCACCGACCACCGCGGCTGCGAAGATGGCGAGGATGGCGCGAAAGCCGGTGAGCGGATCGATCGACGTGTCCAATCCGAGCAGCATGCCGCCAAGCCCGGCCAATCCCATGGCGACGAAGTTGACGATATGTGCGATCTGATCGGCATCGATTCCCTTGATCGATGCGAGTGTTGGGTTGTCGGCCACGGCACGCATCGCCTTGCCGAAGCGGGTGAACGCCAGGAAGGCGAACAGTGCCGCCACCGCGACGGCGGAGATTGCAAGGTCCTCGAGCTGCTGCGGCCCGACGCGGATGCCGCCGAACCGCCAGTCGCGCATGATTGGTAGGTTGTAGTTGCGCAATGCGTTGCCGAAGCCGAGGCGCACAAGGTTTTCCAGCGCAATGGTCAGAGCGACGGAAGCGATGGTGGCGGTGATCAGGCCGGCGGGCCGCAATGGTCGCAGCACCACCGTGTCGCTGGCGACGCCGACTGCACCGGCGGCCAGGAATGCGATGACCGCGGCAGGGACAAGCGGCAGCCCGACCCAGACATTCGCGCAATAGCCCGCAAAAGCACCAATCGTCGCGTGCGACGCGACCGCGAAGTTGGGAAAGCGAAGCACAGCGTAGATCGCGCTGAAGCCGATGGCCGGTGCGGCGAGGATCGCACCGGCCATTATGCCATTGAGGCCAAGTTGTGCAATCTCAAGCAGCATCCGCCGCTTCTGATGTCCAGGCGCAATTGGATGCTTCATCGGCATTCGTGTCGTCATTCCCGCGCAAGCGGGAATCCAGGGGAAGCAGCGCGGTCTTGCGCCTGGGTTCCCGCTTTCGCGGGAATGACGGTAGGTTGTGAGTCAAAGCACTAACTCACCTCAAGGAATTTGAACGCCCCATTCTCCACGCGGTTGTAGCGGAACTTGCAATCTGAGATATCGCCAATCTGAGTGAACGTGCACGGCCCGCTGGCGCCCGAGTACTTGACGGCCTTGCCCTGGTCCAACGCAGGCAACCCCTCGACTGCGGTGTAGACCGTCATGCCGACGCTGTTGGTGATCTTGCGCACGGTGTCGCGGATCGCCGTCCCGCTCGCTTCACCCGCCTTGGCGATGGTCAGCGCGACGATGCTGATCCAGTCGGTGGCCTGTGCCTCGTATGAATCGGGTGTGGCGATGCCCAGACGCTTGGCGGCAGCGGCATACGCAGGCGAATCAACGTCAGCCGATGGCTGCACCGTATAGACCCCCTGCGTCACCTCCTTCGGCAGTTCCTCCAGCCCCTTGGCGGTCAGCGCATAGGACTGGCAGAACCGGTCGCCGTCAAAACCCGCGCGATAGAGATCGCGCAGCACCACCGCGACATCGGGCGCATAGCCGTTCAAGTACAGCAGGTCCGGCTTTCCGCGCAGTGCCTGGTCCACTTCGGAACGATAGCTCGTCTTGTCCTTGTCGTAGATCAGCGACCCGACGACTGTCACACCCTTGGGCGTGAGAGTATCGGTCAAGTACTTGCGCGTCGGTTCGGCGAATGGCGCCTGAATTGCCAGGATGAACACCCGCTTCGATCCGTGGCGTATGATGAACTCTGCATGCTTCGTCGCCTGCAACTGGTTGTTCGGCTGTGTGCGGATCAGGTACCCCTGGTGCGGCAGATGCGTGATGGAGTCCGCACCGGACACCGTCGTGAGGAACGTCTTGCTCTCCCAGCACACCGGCGCCACCGCGGTGGTGACGGCCGATGCCCATGTGCCCATGATCACCGGCAC
>DATMND010000077.1:0-3628 GCA_035569235.1 Acetobacteraceae bacterium
GGGAGTGCTGTTTTTTGCAGCAGTGGTCGTGCTTACCATGCTTGCCGCCGAGTCCCTCGATCCGCGTCTGATCTGGGACTCCGTCGAGTCGCCGCAGGTTGCCCATGCCTAACGAGACTAATTTGAACGAACTGCCCCAGGCTACCCTCGAGCGTCCCAAACGCTTCCGAGTTTCCGTGGTCTGGATCATCCCGATCCTCGCCGCGGTCGTCGCGATCGGGATCGCAGTCCAGCGCATACTGAACGAGGGCCCCACCATCACCATCGTGTTCAAGGCGGCCGAGGGTGTCGAGGCTGGCAAGACGTTTTTAAAGTACAAGGACGTGACCGTCGGTACCGTGTCAGCGGTACAGCTCTCCGATGATTTCACCAAGGTGGTGGTCAAGGCGAAGATCGCCAAGTACGCCGCCGGGCTCATGGTGGATGACACCAGCTTCTGGATCGTGGCGCCGCGGGTGACGCTCGGCGGAATTTCGGGGCTGGGGACGCTGCTGTCCGGGAACTACATCGGCTTGGCGCCCGGTAAGGCCACCAGGCACCGCCACGACTACACCGGTCTGGATGTGCCGCCGCCCATCACCGACCAGCCGGGGCGCCTGTTCGTCCTCAGGGCGGACAGCCTGGGTTCGGTGGGCATCGGCGCGCCGCTCTATTACCACAGTCTGAGTGTGGGCCAGGTGACTGAGTACAACCTCTCAAGCGATGGCAAGGCCATCGATATCAAGGTCTTTGTCAACTCCCCGTACGACAAGTACGTGACATCCGAGGCGCGTTTTTGGAACGCCAGCGGTATCAATATCTCGGCGGGCGCTGATGGCGTGCAGGTGCGCACCGAGTCGCTGGTTGCGGTGCTGGTCGGCGGGATTGCGTTCGATACGCGGAGCTTCGCAGCTGCCGGTGAGCCTGCGGCGGCGAACTCGACATTCACCTTGTATCCGGATCAGACAACTGCGATGAAGCAGCCGGATGCGCGTGAGCGGCGTTACGTGCTCTATTTTAACGAGTCCATGCGGGGACTCTCGGTGGGCGCACCGGTCACGCTCTGGGGTCTCACGGTCGGTCGGGTGACCAATGTCGACCTGACCGTCAATCCCGCAACGCTCGTGATCCGACCGCGCGTGATCATTACCTTCTCCCCGGCTCGGTTGCTGGGGCACGTCTCGCAACAGGAGCAGGCGGCCGCCAAGGCCCTGCTTGAAATGAGCGAAGAGAAGCGTACGCAGGCGCTGCGTCGCATGGTGGAGGAGCAGGGATTGCGTGCACGGCTGCAAACGGGGAACCTGCTCACGGGCGAACTCTACGTGGCACTCGAATACCATCCAAATGCGCCCAAACCCCATCTTGACTGGAGTGCTGATCCGCTGGAAGTGCCGGTCGTGTCCGGTGGCCTGGCATCGATCGAAGACAAACTCGACAGCATACTCACGAAGGTCGATCGGATGCCCCTCGACGCCATGGGTACTCAGGTCAAAGATGCACTCGTGAAACTCAATACGACCCTGAAGGAAGCCAACGTCCTCATCGAGCGTATTGACACACAGCTGGTGCCCGCCGCCACCGAGACGCTGCAGCAGCTGCATACGGCGATTGCCAACGGCGATCAGGCGCTGTTCGGCAAGGAATCCGCGGGCCCACAGGACCTGCGCGACACTCTGGTGGAAGTGGCTGGTGCCGCGCGCGCGGTGCGGGTGCTGGTCGATTATCTGCAGCGTCATCCCGAGGCTCTGATCCGGGGCAAAAAAGAAGAGGAGAAGCCCTGATGCGCCGCATCCTGTCTATCGCGCTCTGGTGTGTTGCGACACTCGCCGCGTGCTCAAGTCCGTCGTCGAACCTCTACACCCTGAAGCCCACCGCCGTCGTGGCCGCCGACCAGGCGGCCTGCAACTGCTCCGTGGTCGTGGGACCGGTCTCGATACCCGCAGTCGTCGATGTGCCGCAGATCGTCGTCAACACCGGGCCGAATCAGGTCAGGCTGGATGAGTTCAATCGCTGGGCCTCACCGCTGCAGAACAATATCGCGCACGTGGTCGCCGAGAATCTCGTCAGCCTGCTCGGAACGCCCCACGTCACGCGATTCCAGGAGGCGGTAAACGCGCCAGCCGACTATCACGTCGCGATCGAAGTACAGAGCTTCGAGTCGACGCTGGGTGAGTCGGCAACTCTGAACGCGGTGTGGATGGTCCGGCGCACCAAGGACGGCAAGACGCAGACAGGCCGCACGAGCGTGCGCGATCCCCTCGCGCAGAAGGGCTACTCCGCACTCGTGGCTGCCCACAGCCACGAACTGCTGGTATTGAGTCAGGACATCGCCGCCGCAGTGCGGTCCATGGAGCAGGCCGCTCCGTAGTCGAGGCGATCGGCTCGCCGGGTACGCTGCTCGCCCACTCGTGAGATCGCGGCCGCCGCTCCGGCGGTTCGGGGCCGTAAAACCGCCGGACCCTTAGCTCGGCCCGCCCAGGGCGACCATGACCACCTCACGTGCCAGCGGTGTCCAGCTGTCGTCGGGATTGAACTGATCGATCGCCGCTGCTGCCTTGGCGGTGTCGGCGCCAAGATCGCGCTGCCATACGATCCCATCCTGATTGATCATGAAGGTCATGATCCCGCTGGCCCCGTAGCTGGCCGGGTAGGCGAGGAGCGCAAAGCCGCCGGTGAGTTTTCCGTCGGTCAGGTAGCTGCGGGCGCCGCCCTGCGCCGCCGCACCCTGCGAGGTCAGCAGTCGAAACAGGTAGCCGTGGTAGGGCAGGGCCTTGGCCTGCGAGCCACCGTAGCCCTCGGCGTCCGCCTCGGCCAGTAGCGGTCCGGCCGGGCTCGGGTCGGCGCCGGCGGCGACCTCCCAGTACAGGCCGTTCTGCTTGCCCGCATCGCTGCGCAGTTTCTGCGCATAGGCGCCCGCGGCGCTGCCATCGTGCGCGCTGCCGGCGTAGAGGTTCTGTGCTTCGACGTAACCGCGCATGACATTAATCGTGCGCAGCTCATTCGCCCCGATGCGCCGCAGCAGGATTTCCTGCGTGCCGGCCTCGCCGTCGAACTGCCAGCGCTGATCGCGGCGCACGAGCGGGATCGGCAGCGGCCAGCGGTCCTCACCTACCATGAGCACTAGATCATTCGGGTCGCCGGCGGCGAACTCGTGGTACGCGCGATAGCGCTCGAGGAAGGTTTCGCGCTCTTTCTGATCCGCCACCGGGTCACCGGATGACACCAGCTCTGCCGTTCCCGGCCCGAGCAGCTTCTGCAGCGCCGGAGCGTCTGCCTGCTGGACGGTTTGGATAAGCGCTGTTGCGGCCTCTTCCGGAGTCGCAAACGAAGGCTGTGCCCCCGTGTCCGCAGTGGCACTCGCACCGTTGCCCGCCGGCCGGGAGCAGCCCGCGAGCGCACCGAGGGCCAGAAACGTAAACCCCATCGCCAATGACACGGAATGCAGTTTCATGGATGCTCCTAGTGCTTCTTGAGCGCGTGGCCGCCGCCGCCGCCACGATTGCCGCTCATGCCACCCGAGCTTGCGTGGCCACGCGCGCTTGCGGCGCGCTGGAAGCCACCATCGCCGTTGCCGGCACCGGAGAAGGCGCGGTTGCCGCCTCCTGCGCCCGCCGGCGGGGGCGCCGGTCGCGCCGCGGAGTCGCGGCCA
>DATMND010000078.1:0-4634 GCA_035569235.1 Acetobacteraceae bacterium
AGCGCGAGCTTGTCCTTGCGCAGATCGATGCCCTGCTCCTTGCGGAACTCGTCGGCCATATAGTCGATGATGCGCGCATCAAAATCCTCGCCGCCGAGGAACGTGTCGCCGTTGGTGGATTTCACCTCGAATACGCCGTCGCCGATCTCCAGGACCGAGATGTCGAACGTGCCGCCGCCGAGATCGTAAACGGCGATGGTGCCGGTGTGCTTCTTGTCCATGCCGTAGGCGAGCGCCGCCGCGGTCGGCTCATTGATGATGCGCAGAACTTCGAGGCCGGCGATGCGGCCGGCGTCCTTGGTCGCCTGGCGCTGGCTGTCGTTGAAATAGGCCGGGACGGTGATGACCGCCTGAGTGACCGGCTCGCCGAGATAGGCCTCGGCCGTCTCCTTCATCTTGCCGAGGATGAACGCGCTGATCTGGCTCGGTGAATATTTCTCGCCCTTTGCCTCAACCCAGGCGTCGCCGTTGTCGCCGCGAACGATGCTATAGGGCACCAAGCCCTTGTCCTTGGCGACGATCGGATCGTCGAACCGCCGGCCGATCAGGCGCTTGATGGCATAGAGCGTGTTGGACGGATTGGTGACCGCCTGGCGCTTGGCGGACTGGCCGACCAGGCGCTCGCCGTTGTCGGCGAAGGCGACCATGCTGGGCGTCGTGCGCGCCCCCTCGCTATTCTCGATCACCCGGACGTCCTTGCCCTCCATGATGGCGACGCAGGAGTTCGTGGTGCCGAGGTCGATTCCGATGACTTTACTCATGAAGTGTCTCCTTTCAGCGGACGCGCGCGACCCGAAGCACCGCATGCGTCCCTACGGGGGAAGTATTACACGGATGTATGAGGCGGTGGCCGGCCGGGCAAGAGGCCGGCGGCTGGATTCTTGTGCAATTGCGGCATGATTGCATCAGGCTGTCGTATTCAGCTTCGCCGCTCCGAAGATCCCGGTAGATGCAGACCCGATCTCGGCAGGCGGGGCCTTGGCCACGACCACCATGGCGGGCCGGAGCAGTCTGCCGTTCAACGTCCAGACCGGCGTCCAGGCGTGCATGACGCTGCCGGGGGTGTGGGCCGCACTCTCCTGCTCGGCCATCGCCTGATGCATGTTCGGATCGAACGGCATGCCGGTCGGGTCGTCGCGCTTGATGCCGTTGCGATCGAGGATGTTAAGGAAATTCCGCTCGATCCCATCGAGGCCCTCGCGCAGCCGCGCAACGATCTCCGGGTCCCCATCGGCGGGCGGCGGCAGGCTTTCCAGGCCACGGTGCAGGTTCTCGGCCGCCTCCACGACATCCTGCGCGAATTTCTGAACCGCATACTGGCGCGTCTCGTTCACCTCGCGATGGGCGCGGGCGCGTACATTCGCGTTCTCCGCCTCGGAGCGCATCCAGCGATCCTTCATGTCCGCCAGCTCGGTCTCCAGTTCGGCGATGCGGGCAGTGGCGGCCTGCATCACCTCCTCCGGTGTCCGCGGTGCCTCGGGCGCGCTGGCCGAACGCTCAGTGTCATTGGCTGGTATGTCAGTTTTCATGTTCTCGGTTTCGTTGCTCATGCCGCGATCAATTAGGTACATACCGCGTCGCGGACAAGCGCCAGCGTCGCAGACAAGCCGCAGAGTCAGCCCAGCAGCCGTCCGATCACCCGTGCCGTGTAGTCTACGACCGGAATGATCCGGCCGTAATTGATCCGCGTCGGGCCGATCACCCCGATGGCGCCGACGATCCGGCCGCCGTCGTTGCGCGCCGGCGCCACCACCATCGACACGCCCGACGTGCCGAACAGCCCGCTCTCGGCTCCGATGAAGATGCGGACGCCGTCGGACTGCTCCGCCAGTTCGAGCAGGCGCAGCATGGTCTCCTGCGCCTCCAGCCGTTCGAACAGTCCCTGGATGGCGCCCAGCCGTTCGATCTGGGTCACGTCGGACAGCAGTCGAGCCTGTCCGCGGACGATCAGGCTGCCGGCGCGTCCTTCGCCGGTCCAGGTCGCGAGCCCAGCCTCCACCACCTTCGAGGAGAGCCCGTCCAGTTCCGTGCGGTTGGCGGCCATCTCCTCGGCCACGATCCGCCGCAGTTCGGCCAATGGGCGACCCGAGAGGCGTGCGTTGAGGTAGTTGCTGGCCTGCTGGAGCGCGGAAGGGGGAAGGCCCGGGGGTGTTTCGATCACCCGGTTCTCGACGTGCCCATCGGCATTGACCAGTACGACCAACGCCCGTCCCGGGCCGAGCGGGACGAATTCGATGTGGCGAACCGCGCCCTCGGATTTTGGCGCGAGAACGAGGCCGGCGCCCTGCGACAGGCCGGACAGCATGGTGCTGGCCTCGGCCAGCGTGTCCTCTAGGCTGCGTCCCGAGGCGCCCAGCGCGGCGGTGATCGCCTCGCGCTCATCCTCGGCCAGTTCGCCGAAGTGCAGCAGGCCATCGACGAACAGGCGCAGGCCGCGATCGGTTGGTAGGCGGCCGGCGGAGGTATGCGGCGCGAACAGCAGGCCGGCGTCGGTCAGGTCCGCCATTACGTTGCGGATGGTGGCCGGCGACAGGCTGATCGGCAGGCGACGCGACAGAGTCCGGCTGCCCACAGGCTCGCCGGTTTCCACGTATTGCTCGACGACCTCACGCAACACAGCGGCCGAGCGCGCGTCCAGACCGGGCGGCAACAGGACGCGCGAGGCGAGGCCGGGTGGGTTGAGGGGTTTGTCCATCGAGAGTTCAGTCCAGAAGCTAGGGAGTGCCAGCAGGGTGGTCAATCTCCGGCTGACAATATAGCATATGTGGCATCTTGCAGTTCCGGGCAAATCCTCTGAATTGGCAAAGACACGAAAAGGTCAAGAAATGGACAATGACAGCCAGCCGATCAAAATGGCAGCCAATGGGCGCCTCAGCATCCCGGCCAAGCAGCGCAAGGCGTTGGGATTGGAGAATGGCGGCATGGTGGTCTCGACCCTGGAGAACGGCGAACTGCGCATCCGCACGGTAAAGGCAGTTCTGGATGAATTGCGCGAACGGCTCGCACCGTATCTCAAGGCATCGGGCGACACAGTGGATCAGTTCATCGCGGATCGGCACGCCGAGGCTGATAGAGAAGAAGCCGAATACCAGGAATGGAAGGCCGGTCGGCGCTGATGCCGGCGATTCTCGATTCCTCGGTCATCCTTGCTTACCTGCTGGACGAACAAGGCCGTGAGGCTGCCGAGCAGGCCATCGCGGCGCGCGGCAGTATTTGCAGCGTGAATCTTGCCGAGGTCATGAGCCGACTGACGCGGGATGGCGCCAACGTTGGGACATCGGCGGGGGTACTGCTCGCTCTGCCAATAACCGTGGTCGATCTGGATGCACACCTTGCCATCGAGGCTGGCGCGATGATCGGGCAGACCAAACCGTTCGGCTTGTCACTGGGCGACCGCGCTTGTCTCGCGCTGGCCAAACGCGAGCAACTCCCGGCTTTGACCGCTGACCGCATCTGGTTGCGGGCGGGACCTTTGCTCGGCGTCGAGGTCCGCCTGATCCGGTAGGGCGGTCAGCCCTGCCGGTACAGCTTCATCGCATTGTTGAAGAAGAAGTCGCGGCGCTTCTGCTCGGGCAGCGGCATCGGCAGCACCTGGGTCGGGTCGTCGTAGTCCCAGTGCGGATAGTCGGTGGCGAACAGCAGTCGGTCCCAGCCGATCCAGTCGATCGCATCCAGCACGTGCTCGCGCGGCTGCGGCTCCTCCATCGGCTGCGTGGTCAGCCACACCTGCTCGCGGATGTATTCCGACGGAGCGCGCTTCAGGTGCGGCGTCTCCTCCTTCAGCCGGCGCCACAGCTTGTCGAGGCGCCAGGCCAGCGGCGGCAGCCAGGCGAAGCCGGACTCGATCAGCACCAGCTTGAAGTCCTTCACCCGCTCGAACACGCCCTCGATCACCATGCTGGTGAGGAAGGACTGCGCAGACTGGGCGTGGCCGACCATGTCCTCGATGTAGAAGGACGGCCAGCCGCTGCCGGTGACAGGATAGCCGCCGAAGCCGAACGCGTGCACGCCGATCGGCAGGCCTGCCGCCGCGGCTGCCTCGTAGATCTTCCAGTACTGCTTCTGGCCGGGCGGATTGGCGGTGCGGGTGACCATCAGCACCTGGACGAAGCGCGGATCACCGGCCCAGCGCTCGATCTCGGCCACCGCCGCCTCCGCGTCCTCGTAGGGGACGACGATCGAGCCCTTCAGGCGCGGCTCGATCAGCCACTCCGCCGCGACCCAGCGGTTCATCGCGCTGGCCACGCCGGCGCCGAACTCGCGGTTCTGGAAGCTGGCGCCGTTGTCGCCGGTGGGGTTCAGGATGCCAAGCTGGATGTTGTTCTCGTCCAGCAACTGCTTCTGCATGAAGGGCAGGCTGCTGCCGGGCCGTCCGCCCGGCGGCCAGGCGTCGCGGCGCGAGGCGTTGGGCTGGCCCTTCGGATAGGCTGGGCCGGCCTGATACGCCTGGCGCGGGCGCGAGCCGAAGGTCTTCGCCATCTCGACCCAGCGCGCCTCCATGTAGGGGAACAGGTCCTTGTAGGAGTTGCGCTGCGGATGGATGTCGCCGTCCGCGATCGCCAGCCTGGAGGTGGCCGGGGACTGGACTGTGGGGCGGCTGGTGACCTGGACGTTCATCGGATGGTCTCCGGCTG